>JAJQBV010000200.1 GCA_021203115.1 Clostridiales bacterium
CTGGAAACCAGATTGACCCGGTCGATCAATTTCTGCACGATCCGAAACTTCGGCATGGCGACGGCCACCAGACCGATAATCAGGCCGGTCATTGCCAGCGCCGCTACCAGAATGATCCACGCCAGGCCGGTGTGAGAACTGAGCACCCGTATAATTCCGCCGATAGCAAGAATCGGTGCAAAGAGGACGATCCGCAGCAGAATCACTGTCGTCATCTGCACCTGCTGGATATCATTGGTACACCGCGTGATCAGGGATGCTGTGCTGAAGCGGTCAACCTCGCTGTTTCCAAAGGAAAGCACCTTGCCGAATACCTGCTCACGCAGGCTTTTCGCCACCTTTGCGGTCGTCACACTGGCAAAATAGCAGGCCAGAATCGCTGCCACACTCATCAGAACTGTCATGAGAATCATGTTCCGGCCAATCCGGAAGAGATACTGTCTCTGGATCTGATCCTGATCCACACCGATCTTTTCATACTCTGCGCTGACCTCCTGAATTGCGATGGAGGAGAAAATCAGTTCCCCGGAATCACCGTACTGCTCAGCCATCTCATCCGCTATCGAAAGCAGCGTATCGCTGCCCATCATTCCGGCTGCCTCCATCATCTGCAGCAGGGAAAGCATATTTACGGTTTCCTCCCCGTCCTCATTTTCGGAGATATCCAGTTCCAGGCCCATCATGGCACCCAGTTCCTCCAGAGAGACTTCAGCGAGCGCTCCTTCTTCCATAGCAAGCTGTTCTTCCATCATCTCTTTAAAGCTGTCCCCCGAGAGAGCGGAAAGCTGGTACACCAGAACCATGGGCGTCTGCAGTATGTCAGAAACCTCTTCCGTATCCGTGATATCCTCATCCAGATACCAGATGCCGTCCTCCAGAGTATAGGCATCCTCTATGGCTGCCTGATCATCCTCATCCATAAACAGCATCAGATATTCCATTGTCTCCTCGCTGATCTGAACTGCGGCGGCATCCTCGATGCCGCCCTGCTCAATACCGACATCCACAATGTCGCTGGTGTAAGCAGGCAGCGCCAGTGTACAGTACGCCTGTACAATCAGCAGGCAGATGATAATCAGGACTGCCGGAATATGATGTCTCAGGTTTTTCACCAGATTTTTCATGATTTGATTTACTCCTTTCTCACCGGCTCAATATCAGAAGAAAATGATATTCGCCAGTTGATTTTTATACTTTTGTGTATTATAATACCTGTGTTACCAATTTCAATTACCAGTGTTGCGGAACTGGGCATTATGAAACACATTTCCGTAAAATGTGTCGTAATTCTGTTTTGAACACAATTACGGCTGCAATTACAATACGAATTTAAGGAGTAAAAACATGCAGAGGAAACCGGACCGCAGGATAAAGAAAACAAAAGTATCCCTGCACAATGCGTTTTATGAATTGTTAAAGACAAAAAATTATAGCGACATCACGGTAAAAGAGCTGGCAGACAGGGCGGACATCACGAGAAAAACTTTCTATCTCCACTACAATACGCTAGACGATCTTCTCTGGGAATTTCTGACCACCTATTACGACGACATCCGTGAACAGATCGGGGGAATTGATTTGTTTTCGCCGGATTTCAACTATCTGGCATTTTTCACAAAAATCCGAAATTTATTTGAGGAACATAAAGATCTGTGCCAGAAGCTGATGAGTGATCAGAATTCCCGCTATGTGATGCAGCGGGCAATGGAAGAAAACGAGAATAAGACTTTTGAACAGGTGAAAACCCTGTTTGACATGAAACCGGAGGTTCTGAATATCTATTTCCACTATTATACGCGGGGAATCACCGGAACTTTTCTGGAATGGTTTACGAATTCGGATGCTCTGTCGCTGGAAAAATATGTCGATACAATAAAAAATATCAACCTCCAGATGCGGCAGGCGCTGCTGCCGTACAGGAAGGATGATACTTCTTCCGAAAAATAAAAACCGCCGAAGACACTGACCCTGATCCATGTTTTCGGCGATTTTCCAGCGTTCCCGAGGTGATTCGAACACCCGACCTACCGCTTAGGAGGCGGTCGCTCTATCCGGCTGAGCTACGGAAACATTACGATAAACCAGTTCCGAATCGAAACCTTTTCTATTCTACTCAGGTTTCCCTCTTTTGTCAATCGCATTTTCCTGCGTTTCTAATACCCGAAATTCAGATGCCCCTGCATCCAGACCCGCCCCTTGAAGCGGCGGCCGACCGCAGGCTCTCCGAGAAGATCCCGCTCGTTAATGCAGACATCAAATTTCATATCGTTGCACAAGAGCGTCAAAACCCATACATTTTCCCGGCTGATCGTATTTGTTACCATGTAAAAATTCAAAATTTCCCCGATTACGGTGTACTGGTCACTCTCAACCCCATACGGAATGATGCTGCTCTCCACAATACTCAGCACATCCTCCTTCATTGCGCGGCGCGTAACGGACGCGTAAAGATCCATGTCGCTCAGTGTGAGATTCTCCATGGCGGACGGATCGCCGTCTCTGGCCTGCATCATCAGATCTCTCCGCTGCTTCGATGATTTCTGCTTGATATCGGCCAGCTTTTTCGTCTTCATGATCGGCAGGAGTATTTTCCCGCTGCAGGCCAGACCCGAAAGCACAGCGTTTTCAGAGAAAACGTCCTGCCCGCCGCGGCGAAGCTCGCGCAGCACATCCGCCACATTATTGACATAGAAAATCAGCGGAATTCCCATCTTCAGCTCGTCGCAAATCCCGAAAAAGGATTCGCTGTCCGCATGCCGCTCCACCTCAACCAACTCCTTGGTCGTGATACTGGAGCCGCGAAAAAAGGGAAAATAATATTCCATCCGGAGCCGGTCGTCTTCCGAAAAGCTCCCGAACACGCAGATACCCATATCCTCCGCTATATGGCGCGTAAAACATACCACTTCATTTCCATAAGAATCGCAGTCCGACATTCTGCCATCCGAATGGCGAATCGCCTCATCCAAAAGGGAATACAGATCTGCATTCTCCTGCATCTGTGAAAAACCGATTGATCTCAAAAAACTGTGAATCATACGCCTTGTCCTAATTATTTTCATCCTTCAGCGCCATATCCAGCGCTTCTCTCTCTTCATCCGCCAGCATAATAATCGGATTCCCGTCAATTACTTCCTTAATATAAGTAAAACATCCCTCACGGCTGTGCATGGCATTCAGAATAAACCCGTCATTTTTCCGATTCAGAAGCGCCAGTGAGAAGGACAGCTTCCCGCCCATCTCCTCAAACGCATTGTATTTCACCAGGCCGATCTTCTGATAGGTGTGATCCAGATGATCCATGATGATCTGAATCTGTTCCTTATTTTCTTCCTCGGCATCCATCAGATGCTCCACCTGCTTTAAGCGGCTCTGAAGAATATTTTCCAGAGACTGACCGTTTTTCCCCTCCATAAACAGTTTATAGCTTTTTCGCATCTTCGTTGTCTTAACCGCATTTACCAAAACGATGATCAGAAGTATCACCACAATTACGGCAAGCCCAAGCACGAATGCGTCCGCGGGGATGCCTGTCATCTCTTCCAAATCCAGACTATATAAAAAATCTATCATTTTTTCCTCTTTTCTTATCGGTCTGTGTTCATTTCTCTATGCTTTGAACCATCTGTAAAATTCTGTCCAGCTCGTCCTGAGAATAGTATTCGATTTCTATTTTCCCTGTATCCCTGTTTTTCTGGTGAATTTCCACCTTTGTTCCGAAAATCTGCTTCATTTGCTCTGCAATATTATCACAGATAGTGAGAAATGTCTCGTCAATCTCTTCCTTTTTTTTCTGTTTTGTCTTTTCGCCGCGTTTCAGGATGCTCTTTACCAGCTTTTCCGTCTCACGCACGCTCAGATTCTTCTCGATAATCTGTTTTGCAGCTGCAATCTGCCCCTCAGGTGTCTCAATGGAAATCAGGCATCGGGCGTGTCCGTTGGTCAGTCTGCCATCGATCACCATCTGCTGCACTTCCTCACACAGCTTCAGCAGGCGCAGCGCATTGGTAACCGCTGTCCGACTCTTGGATACTCGATTCGCACCCTCCTCCTGCTTCAGGCCGAATTCCTCCAGAAGGCGCTGATATGCCTGCGCCTCCTCAATCGGGTTTAAATCCTCTCTCTGAATATTCTCAATCAGAGACATCTCCATGACTTCCCGGTCGGAAATATCCCGGATAATCACCGGAACCTCCTTCAGTCCGGCCATTTTCGCCGCTCTCCACCGTCTCTCACCGGCAATAATCTCGTAATAATCCTTCTTATCCTGAACAATCAGAGGCTGAATAATCCCATATTGCCGGATGGAATCCGCAAGCTCCGCCAAGCCGTCTTCATTAAAATATTTGCGCGGCTGCTCCCGATTCGGCTCCACCTGAGAAATCCGCAGTGTGGAAACCGGTTCCCTGTCCGAATTACCCGCCGGGATCCCGTGATTTAACTGATTTGTGTTCACTTTGTTTGTAATGAGAGAGTCAAGACCCTTCCCCAGTCCGCTTTTCTTTGCAGCCATATCACTGTTCCTCTCTCTCCGTCACTTCTTTTGCCAGCATGCGGTAGCTCTCCGCGCCGGCGGATTTTGAATCATAGATATTGATGGGCAGTCCGTGGCTCGGCGCCTCCGCCAACCTGACATTTCTCGGAATGATCGTCTTATAAATCGTCGTGTCTAAATTATTCTTTACATTCTCCACAACCTGAAGAGAGAGATTCGTCCTTGCATCGTACATGGTAAAAACCACACCCTCCATCTTCAGCCCCGGATTCAGCCGCTGCTGTACGAGTTCAATCGTATACATTAGCTGGCTCAGCCCCTCCAAAGCATAATATTCACACTGAATCGGCACCAATACCGTATCCGCTGTCGTCATCGCGTTAATCGTCAGCATGCTCAAAGAGGGAGGACAGTCAATCAGAATATAATCATAGTCATCCCGAATATAGTCGATCTCATTCTTTAACACATACTCCCTGTCCGTGACATTCAAAAGCTCAATTTCCGCCCCTGCCAGATTTACATTGGATCCAATCACATCAAGATTCTCTATCTTTGTATGTATCACCGCATCGGAAACAGAACATCCACCCAAGATCAACTCATAAACCGTGTTTGTACACTCGTCCTTATCAATTCCGATCCCGCTGCTCGTATTTCCCTGCGGATCCATATCAATCGTCAATACTTTTTTCCCGAGCTCCGCCAGACATGCCGATAAATTGATCGTTGTCGTCGTCTTCCCGACTCCACCTTTTTGATTCGCAATCGCAATGATTCTTCCCATCTTTCTTACTCCTTGTCAGTCTGATAATGAGTATACCATGTTTCTACTCCTATATCCAGACCCAAATGTTTCACGTGAAACAA
>JAJQBV010000048.1 GCA_021203115.1 Clostridiales bacterium
AACTCTGATATTCCATTTCTCTCTGCCACTGTGCGATATGCGTGATAAAATCACAGCTTCTCAATCGTTTTCCGGATCTTTAAAAACTTCTTGTCAATATTGGCGATGTCGTAAGCATAGGACTTCAGCTCCTGCTCTATCTTCTCAACCTTCTCCGGATCAACCCGGCTGTTCTTGTAGCTGAGCTGGTGATCCAGCATCGCCCAGTAATTCATCGCCGCGGAACAGACCTGAATCTCCAGAAGAATGTCACTTTCACAGGCCGGAACCTCCGCAATGATATGTATGCTGCGGTATCCCGTCGGCTTCGGGTGCGCGATGTAATCTTTTACCTTGACCACGCGCAGAACCGGCAGCTTCCGAATCTCCTGGACCGTCCGGTAGACATCATCCTGGAAAGTGCAGACCACACGGATCCCCGCCAGATCATGGAAGGTCTCCACGGCCTTCTCCATCGTCTGGCTCCGCCGCTTGCGGATCAGCTTGTTCAGAATGCTCTCCGGCGTCTTCACTCTGGAGGTGATGTACTGCATGACCTGCCGGTCGTACAGATTTGTCATGTCGTCCCTCATCTGCCGAAGCTGCGGCACCACCAGACGGATCATCTCCTCGCAGGTCTCAGCGATGTGCATTTCCTCATAATCCCGTATTAAGTTTGAAAGACACTCATCTCTGTTTTTCTTTTTCACATCGTCCCCCAAGACAGTTCTTATTCCAAAATCTCCAGCGCCTTCTGAATCTGGTTATCCAGATCATAGCTGTACTCGTCGTCTTCGCCGCCCAGAAACTCATATTCGATCTCCACATCCGGCGTGATCCCGATATCCTGAATGCAGGTACCGCCCGGCGTGTAATATCTGTGCGTCGTCACCTTGAACGCACTCCCGTCGCTTAAGGAGCGGACCGACTGGACAACACCTTTTCCGTATGTCGTCGTGCCCACAATCGTACCGGCATCCCGATCCTGAATGGCACCGGCAAAAATCTCTGATGCACTCGCGCTGTTTTCATTGACCAGAACCACCAGCGGCAGATCCAGCGAGGCGGCGTCTGTCGTCATATATTCCTCCCGGTTTCCGTCCCTGTCCTCCGTGTAAAGGATCAGCCCCTCCGGCAGAATCAGATCCAGCATATCGCAGACGGTCGTCAAAACGCCGCCCGGATTGGAGCGAAGATCCACGATGAGGGCTTCCATCCCCGCATCCTGCAGGTCAGCCAGCGCCGTCTCAAACTGCTCAGTCGTCGCCTCCGTAAACTCGGAAATCGCAATGTATCCCACCGAGTCGTCCAGCATATCGCTGCTCACCGTGGGGAAGGTCAGATTTTTCCGCGTGATGTCGTACTCCAGTTCCTCCCCGTTGCGGTATGTAATCAGATGAACCGTCGTGTTCTCCTCTCCCCGAATATGGGTGACCAGCTCCGACAGCTCCATGGAGGTTGCCTCGTAATCGTCCACCATATAGATCACATCGCCGGCCATCAATCCGGCTTCCTGAGCCGGCGATCCGTCATACACGCGGACAACCGTGACCTGCATCGTCTCCGCATCCTGCTGCAGGCTTGCGCCGATTCCGCAGTAGGTTCCCTCGAGCGAGCTCTCCAGCAGGTCCTCATACTCCTCCGCGGTGTAATATTGGGAGTATGCATCCAGATTCGCAAACAGGCCCTCGTACAGCCCTTCCCGCAGATCCTCGATATCTACGTCCTCATAGTAGGTGCTCTGAATATAAGCCGCCAGCGTCTCAATCTTTGCGACCGTCTCGGTATCCAGCACCTGATCATAGGAGGACAGGGAAATCAATCCGGTTCCCACTCTCGTCATCACGGCAAAGATCCCGGCGGTCACCACAACCGCTACGATCACGCCTGCCAAAAACCCCTTCGCAAATCCCCGGTTTTTCTTTTCTGCTCTCTTTTCCTTTTTTTCCTGTAAAACATTATCTGTCCGATCACTTTCGGCCGGGAACTCCATGTTTCCCTCAGTCTTATCTTCTCTCATCTTCTCTTCATTATTCCTCACGGCCGGACGATATTTCCGCAGCCGCCGGTCATAAAACCTTTCTCATCCTGACAGTTTATGCCGGGCAGACAGATATCAGACCATTTTGCCGCGGCATTCTGCAAAACACACCGTTTCCTCTTACACCTGAATATGCCGATGCACCGTGACACGGCTTCCGATATAGCCGATACCGATGCCGAGAATCAGGCCCACCGGAAGCAAGATCGTAAACACGCTTCTCGCTGAGACAAAATTGATCATGTTGCTCAGGAAACCGAATCGGTCCGCCACATAGCCGATCACCCTGCCGTATCCGACATAGAGAATCGCCAGCGGAATGATCGCGCCGACCGCGCCGATCAGCACGCCCTCCACAACGAGCGGCGCCCGCACAAAGTAATCCGTCGCGCCGATCATCTTCATGATGCCGATCTCTTCCTTGCGCACCGTAATACCGGTCCGGACCGTGTTGCTGATCAAAAACACCGCGACACAGATCAGAATCACGATAATCACCACCGAGATCACGCCGATCAGCTTGTTGGCATCCGAGAGGGTGTTTGCCACCGTCTCAGACTGGCGAACCTCCCGGACCGCATCCAGACTCTCCAGATACTCCGCCAAAACCTGCTGTTGGGAGATATCCTCCATATAAATCTCATAGGATGCCTCATTGGCCTGCTGATTCTCCTTACCGAAGGCCGTCGCCAGCTCCTCATTGCCCTCAAAATAAATCTCCTTGTACTCCTCCCACGCCTGGTCGGCGGAGATAAAATTGAATCGGGAGACCTCAGACCGAGATGTGATCTCCATACCGATCTGGTCGATGCGCTCCTGTGTCGTTCCCTCGTCGAAAAAGATCGTGATCGCCACATCGGACTGTACGTCATTCATCACACTCTGAAAGTTGACCAGGATCGAGTAGAAAATACCGAAGAGGAAAATGCAGGCCGCCATCGTCGCGATGGATGCAATGGAAAAAATCTTATTGATCCAGACGTTACGGATCCCCTCTTTGAATATATAACCGATTGTACTGAATTTCATATCATTTCACCGCCCATCTGTGTATCGCTTACCACATGCCCCTGCTGCAGCGTGATCACGCGCTTGTTCATCTGTGAGACAAT
The DNA here is from genome assembly GCA_021203115.1 of Clostridiales bacterium. Classification (GTDB taxonomy): domain Bacteria; phylum Bacillota; class Clostridia; order Lachnospirales; family Lachnospiraceae; genus Eubacterium_I. The sequence continues at coordinate 3,133 of JAJQBV010000048.1, forward strand.
CTCCATATTGTGGCTTACCACCAGAACCGTCGTACCGTTTTTGTTGATCTCCTCCAGAAGCTTCATGATCTCCCATGCGTTTCCCGGATCCAGATTTCCCGTCGGCTCATCCGCAAGAAGAATCTTCGGCTGGTTGACCAGCGCGCGGGCAATCGCCACACGCTGTTGCTCTCCGCCGGAGAGCTGGTTCGGTTTGGACTTGTACTTTGCCGCCAATCCCACCTCAGACAGTACCTTCGGCACCTTTTTCTTGATCGAGCGGTTCGATGCGGAGATCGCCCGCTGAGCAAAGGCGACATTGTCATAGACATTCTTATCCTTCAGCAAACGGAAATCCTGAAATACACAGCCGATATTCCTGCGGAAATACGGAACCTGCTTCCGGGAGACCTTGCTCAGATTCTTCTTATTAATAATGATCGTCCCACTGGTGGGTTCAAGCTCCTTCAGAAGCAGCCGAATCAGCGTGGATTTTCCGGAACCGCTGTCGCCCACGACAAAGACAAATTCGCCCGGATCGATATGTATATTCACACTGTCTAAGGCAGGAATACCTTCAATGTAGGCTTTGCTGACATTTTTTAAAGTAATCACTCTGATTATCCTCCTGTATTTGTGATAATAGAAAAGGGGGCACTCGCTCACAACATCCTGCTCCCATAAAATATCGCATGTTCCAAAATACCACGGTTCAGCGCACATGCTCTCCCGGCTGAACTGCTGCTTAATAATCCATCTTCTCCATATATTTCATGTACTTGACAACCATCAGCGCGATCTTAAACGTGATTGCATCCTCAAAGACCCGCAGATCCAGCCCCGTGCTCTTCTGAAGCTTATCCAGCCTGTACACCAGCGTATTGCGGTGGATGTACAGCTGACGCGACGTCTCGGAGACATTCAGACTGTTCTCGAAAAACTTGTTGATCGTGGTCAGTGTCTCGTCATCAAACTCATCGGGAGACTTCCCCTCGAAGATCTCCTTGATAAACATCTTGCACAGCGGAATCGGAAGCTGGTAGATCAGACGCCCGATTCCAAGCGTGGCATAGGCGATGATGTTGCGGTCCTCAAAGAAGATCTTGCCGACATCCAACGCCATCCGCGCCTCCTTGTATGAACGGGAAACCTCCTTGATCTCATTGACCACCGTGCCGAAGGCAACATGGACCGAAGGGTCGCCCTTGAAAAGGCCGTATATCACCTCCGCGGTCTTGTTGAGCTCCTCAAGGGAATCCGCCTCGCCGACCTCCTTGACAACGATGATGTTTCGCTCATCCACCGCCGTGACAAAGTCCTGAATCTTTCCTTCAAAAATACTGCGGACACGATCCAGCTTATTGCCGTCCTTGTCGTGGTCTGTCTCTATAATATATACCACTCTTCTCGCATCGGTTTCAATATGAAGCTTTTTGGCACGGTTGTAAATATCTACCAGCAGCAGATTGTCCAGCAGCAGATTCTTGATAAAATTATCCTTGTCAAAGCGCTCCTTGTATGCGATCAGAAGATTCTGAATCTGAAACGCGGCAATCTTGCCGACCATGTAAACGTCATCGCTGTCGCCGTAGGCCAGAAGAACATACTCCATCTGGTGCTCATCAAACACCTTGAAGAACTGACATCCGGAAACCACCTGGCTGTCCGCGGGGGAATCCACAAAGGCAACCGCAGGTTCAATAAACCGATCCGCCTCCGCAAATGTACTCGCGAGAATCTTTCCCTCGGTATCAATCACGCACAAATCAATCCGGGTGATATTTTTCAATCCGTCAATTGTAGTCTGTAAAATCTGATTCGAAATCATTATCAGCGCCTCCCCCTGTCGGCATCGCTGCCCCTTGTCGTCATTTGCTCCTATTTTAAGACAAAACACCCAAAAAAGTAAAGGGTATTTCCAAAAAAAATCTGCAAATTGAATCAATTTTGATGTCAAGGGTTATTTTTCAACCGGTAAAATACCGGCAATATATACAAAGCCGCAAAAAGCAAGGAAAAATATTTCACAAAATAATTTTTGGTTTAAAAAGTTTTCCACATTCGAGTTTTTAGATTTTTCGCCATTTTTCAGACTTATAAACAAAGTTATTCACATTATCCACAGAAAAAGATGAAAAAAATGCGTTCTCCGGCGAACAATTTCGGAACAAATGTTTTGTGCATTAC
>JAJQBV010000127.1 GCA_021203115.1 Clostridiales bacterium
GCACAGCGTGTACCGACTCCGACCGGTTCCACCACGATGTTGAACGCGGTTGTTGAGGGGAATGTTACGGTTGAGGAGATCAACGCGGCGATGAAGGCGGCTGCGAACGAGTCCTACGGTTACAATGAGGACGAGATTGTTTCCTCCGATATCATCGGCATGACCTACGGTTCTCTCTTCGATGCGACCCAGACCATGGTGCTTCCGCTTGACAACGGCACCACACAGGTACAGGTTGTTTCATGGTATGACAATGAGAACAGCTACACAAGCCAGATGGTTCGCACCATCAAATACTTTGCTGAGCTTGCTTAATGGTTCACACAGTATAATTTTGGTACAAAGACTCTTAAGGGTCCGGTCAGATAAGGGCCGGACCCTTGCTTTTTCTATATTTTAAAGGAGATTAAGACATGGGATTAAATAAGAAATCCGTAGACGACATCAATGTAAAGGGCTTAAAGGTTCTCTGCAGATGCGATTTTAACGTACCCTTAAAAAACGGCCAGATCACCGATGAGAACCGTCTGGTTGCGGCGCTTCCCACGATCAAAAAGCTGATCGCGGACGGCGGCAGAGTGATCCTCTGCTCTCACCTCGGCAAGGTAAAGACCGAGGAGGACAAAAAGACCAAGACACTGGCTCCCGTTGCGGCGCGCCTGTCCGAGTTGCTCGGCCAGGAGGTCAGGTTTGCGGCGGATCCGGAGGTGGTCGGACCGAACGCAAGGGCAGCGGTCGCGGCGATGAAAGACGGCGATGTGATTCTTCTGGAGAATACCCGCTTCCGTCCGGAGGAGACGAAAAACGGCGAGGCTTTTTCCAAGGATCTGGCTTCCCTCTGCGATGTGTTTGTAAATGACGCTTTCGGAACAGCCCACAGAGCGCACTGCTCCAACGTGGGTGTGGCGCAGCTGGTGGATACCGCGGTGGTCGGATATCTGATGCAGAAAGAGATCGACTTCCTCGGAAACGCGGTGGAGACACCGGAGCGTCCGTTTGTCGCCATCCTCGGCGGTGCAAAGGTGGCGGACAAGCTCAACGTGATTTCCAACCTTCTCGAGAAGTGCGACACGCTGATCATCGGCGGCGGCATGGCTTACACCTTCCAGAAAGCGATGGGATATGAGATCGGAAATTCTCTGGTTGACGATACGAAGATCGACTACTGCAAGGAGATGATGGAGAAGGCAAAATCCCTCGGAAAGACGCTGCTCCTTCCGGTGGATTCCGTGACCATCGATAAATTCCCGGATCCGATTGACGCTCCGGTAGAGACCGAGGTGTATGATTCCGAGAATATGCCGGCAGACCGTGAGGGCTGCGACATCGGACCGAAGACACAGGCACTCTATGCGGACGCTGTGAAGTCTGCGAAGACCGTGGTGTGGAACGGACCGATGGGTGTGTTTGAGAACCCGACGCTGGCAGCAGGCACGATCGCGGTGGCAAAGGCGCTGGCAGAGACCGATGCGACGACCATCATCGGCGGCGGCGATTCCGCGGCGGCGGTCAACCAGCTCGGCTTTGGCGCACAGATGACCCATATTTCCACAGGCGGCGGCGCGTCCCTTGAGTTCCTCGAGGGCAAGGAGCTTCCCGGCGTGGCGGCAGCGAACGATCGTTAGAGAATAGAAAAGGAGACATTTATTATGGCAAGAAAGAAAATTATCGCAGGAAACTGGAAAATGAATAAGACCCCCTCCGAGGCGGTTGCTCTGATCAACGAGCTGAAGCCGCTGGTGAAAAATGACGATGTGGACGTTGTATTCTGCGTACCCGCCATCGACATCATCCCGGCGATCGAGGCTGCGAAGGGTTCTAACATCCAGATCGGCGCGGAGAATATGTATTATGAGGAGAAAGGCGCTTACACCGGCGAGATCGCTCCGGCGATGCTGACCGATGCGGGCGTGAAATATGTCATCATCGGCCACTCCGAGCGGAGAGAGTACTTCGCGGAGACCGATGAGACCGTTAACAAGAAGGTGCTGAAGGCGTTTGAGCACGGCATCACCCCGATTGTCTGCTGCGGCGAGACTCTGACCCAGCGCAAGCAGGGCATCTACATCGACTGGATTCGTATGCAGATCAAGATCGCATTCCAGAATGTGACCGCGGATCAGGCGAAGACAGCGGTGATCGCTTACGAGCCGATCTGGGCGATCGGTACCGGCGAGACAGCCACAGCCGATCAGGCAGAGGAGGTCTGCGGCGCGATCCGTGCCTGCATCGCGGAGGTCTATGACGAGGCGACGGCAGAGTCCATCCGCATCCAGTACGGCGGATCCGTAAACGGCAAAAACGCGGCCGAGCTCTTCGGCAAACCGGACATCGACGGCGGCCTTGTCGGAGGCGCGTCCCTGAAGCCGGATTTCGGATCGATTGTGAATTATTAAACGAAAGTAGAAATTCCCTTAAAAACTTTGGCATAAGTGCGCAGAAAACAATTCATAAGTGGGTACTTTTTTGTACCCCGTTGAATTCGTTTTTGCACACTTATTCATAATATGAATGGGAATTTCGTACCTATTCAATAAAGTAAAGGAAGAACACAATGAAGAAACCAATTGTTTTAATGGTTCTCGACGGCTACGGCCTCAATGACAACCCGGAGGGCAACGCCATCGCCATGGCAAATACCCCGGTGATGGACTGTCTGATGAGGGAGTACCCCTTCGTGAAGGGCAACGCCTCCGGTCTGTCGGTCGGCCTTCCCGACGGGCAGATGGGCAATTCCGAGGTCGGCCATATGAACATCGGCGCGGGGCGCATCATCTATCAGGATCTGACCCGCATCACGAAGTCCATCGAGGACGGCGACTTTTTTGAAAATAAGGCGCTGCTCGCCGCGATTGAGAACTGCAAGGAGCACGATTCCGACCTTCATCTGTGGGGACTGCTCTCCGACGGCGGCGTGCACAGTCACATTACGCATCTGTACGGTCTGCTGGAGATGGCAAAGCGCCACGGGCTTTCCAAAGTCTATGTGCATGCGTTCTTAGACGGCAGGGATACCCCGCCGGCGTCCGGAAAGGGCTATGTGGAGCAGCTGCTCGCGAAGATGGAGGAGATCGGCGTGGGTCAGGTGGCTTCTCTTTCCGGCCGTTATTATGCCATGGATCGCGATACGAACTGGGATCGCGTGAAGCAGGCGTATGACTCCCTTGTGTCCGGTGTCGGCGTGCAGGCGACCTGCCCGGTGCAGGCGCTGGCGGACTCCTACGCGGCGGGCGTGACGGACGAGTTTGTTTTCCCGACCGTCATCACGGATGAGGCCGGGCGGCCGTTGTCGCTTGTGAAAGAAAACGATTCCGTGATCTTTTTCAATTTCCGGCCGGACCGTGCCAGAGAGATCACGCGTGCATTCTGCGACGACGCGTTCATGGGATTTGAGAGAAATTTCATGAAGCTTACCTATGTCTGCTTCAAGGACTATGATGAGACGATCCCGAACAAGATCATTGCTTTCGAGAAGGAGTCCATCTCCAACACCTTCGGCGAGTTTCTCGCGAAGGCGGGGAAGAAACAGCTCCGTCTCGCGGAGACTGAGAAGTACGCGCACGTGACGTTTTTCTTCAACGGCGGCGTCGAGGAGCCGAATGTCGATGAGGCGCGCCTGTTGGTGCCCTCGCCCAAGGAGGTAGCCATTTACGACCAGAAGCCGGAGATGAGTGCACCGGAGGTGGGCATGGATCTGGTGGAGGCCATCAAATCCGACAAATACGATGTCATCGTCATCAACTTTGCCAACCCGGATATGGTGGGACATACCGGCGTGATTCCGGCGGCGGTAGCGGCGGTGGAGCGCGTGGACAGCCTTGTCGGCGACGCGGTGCAGGCCATAAAGGATGTGGACGGGATTCTCTTTATCTGCGCCGACCACGGTAACGCAGAGAAGATGATCGACTACGAGACCGGGAAGCCGCATACGGCGCACACGACGAATCCGGTGCCGTTTATTCTGGTGAACGCAGACCCGTCTTATCGTCTGAGAGAGGGCGGATGTCTGGCGGACATCGTGCCGACGCTGATCGAGCTGATGGGGCTGGAGCAGCCGGCGGAGATGACAGGGAAATCCCTGCTGATCCGGTAAGAGATAAAATGTACAGAGCCTGGAAATGGCGGGGGTTTGTCCTGCCGTTTCCGGGCTTTTCCTGTGCCGGACGAAAATGGAATCGTAATTTTTTCACAGAGTTGAATATCTTTTATTAGAATGTATCAGAACAGAAACGGGGATTTGGAGAAAATGAGAACTCACAGGATATGTTTTGCGGCTGCGGTTGTTTTGTCGGCCGCCTTTTTTGCCGCGATGCCGTCGCAGGTCTCGGCCGCGGAGGAAGCATTTGCAGCGGGGACATGGAGGGAGGATGCGCTTCTTGCGGCTGACAGCATCCTCTGTTTTGACGCGCTTGCCGCGGAAAACCGGAGCGATTTTGAGGTGACAGTGACGGATGTGGAGACCGGCTTTATTGAGAACGACGGAGACTGGTGGTATGTCGAGGACGGCAGGGTCGCTTTTTTGATGACCGGGACGGTGCATGGAACGGTCGCGGGAATCACGGCGGACTGGGAGGTCACGGACGGGAAGGTCGATCTGCCGGTCACGGACATTACATACCTTCTGGAGAATGCCATGCAGCCGGTGGGAACGACGCTGTATGTCTGGGGCGGCGGGTGGAACGCAGCCGACACGGCTGCCGGTGAGACCGCGCTTTATCAGGGCGTTTATCCGGAGTGGGCGCAGTATTTTGCCGCCAATGCGGGCAGCGGGTATTCCTACAAGGCGGGAAAGAGCTCCTGGGAGAGCGGAAACCGGAAGTGGCGGTTTTACGGGCTGGACTGCTCCGGCTTTATCGGATGGGCGGTGTATAATTCCATTCTCTCCGAGGGTCAGCCGGGCGGCTATGTGTTCAAATCCTCGAAGGTTGCCTCCGCGCTGGCTTACTGCGGGTACGGAACGGCGCAGAGCTGCACGCCCTGCGACACCTTTCAGGCGGGCGACATCGTGAGCATCAGCGGGCATGTTTTTCTCTGTCTGGGGCAGTGTGAGGACGGCAGCGTCCTGATCGTCCACAGCACGCCGAACGGCGGCGTTCAGTTGAGCGGGACCGTTTCGGGCGGGTCTTCTTCGCAGGCGTCCGGGCTCGCTGCGGAGTTTATGAAAACATATTATCCCGCATGGTGGTCCTGCTTCGGCGGGCAGAAGACGGCGGTGAGTGCTTCCAAATACCGCTACGGGACAAAATTTTCATGGGCGTCGG
>JAJQBV010000003.1 GCA_021203115.1 Clostridiales bacterium
CCAGCCCACGATGCAGGGGCGCTTCCCGTAGTGCTCCGCCACGCGCTCCACAATCCGCGCGGAGAGCTCCTGATACTTCGGGGAATTGTAGTTGTAGTGGCGGCGCATGCCGTGGCGATACTTCACCCCGTCCATCCTGCAGTTTAAAACCTCCGGATACTTCTCCGTCAGCCAGACCGGCGGCGTCGCCGTGGGTGTCCCCCAGATCACCTGCATGCCTTCCTCCTCCGCCACATCGAGAAACGCGTCAAAAAACCCGTAGGTAAACTCACCCTCCCGCGGCTCAATCACACTCCATGCAAACTCCGCGATCCGGATCGTGAAAATGCCGTTGGCCTTCATGCGCTGCAGATCATCGCGCCATAGCGCCCGGTCCCAGTGCTCCGGATAGTAGCACGTACCTAAGGATAATGTCTTCCATTTATAATTTTGATCTTTCCTCATATCCCGTAAACCCCATTAATCAAAGTCGAATTTGGTGAACCGCTTCCCCATCGCGCGATACCGGAACCGCACCATCTCATTTTTCTCCAGCACATCCTTCTCCGTCCCGGTGTACTGGCAGCGGATGCAGTAATACTCCCCCTTGTCCTTATCATAGAACATATCGATATCCAGATCCCGCATAAAGCAGGACGGGCAGCGATAATTTAATTTGCCTTTTCCAGATTGAGCCATGTCGCAAAGACCTCCTTATCCGCAATATTTTTCTTATATCCCAGCGTAAACATCGGCGAGAACGCATAGCCCTCCCGGATGTATCCCTCCGCCGCATCGGAGGCGATCAGGGAAACCTTCGTCTCGATGGCAGGGATCGTCGCACTCACCGCGGAGGCGCCCGGCAGTGAAGCCTACCGGCAGCGGTACTCGTAGGAAATCACCTTCTCATCCGCGCCCTCACACTTTAAGGTGATGCCCGTCATATCCTCCGGATACTCCGTCGTGCCGTAGCAGGCCACCATATACTCATTGAGCGTCACCTCGGCAGCCGGGTCGGTCATCTCGAGGATATTCCGCTCGATCTTGATCGCGGAGGAGCCCTCCTCAAAATATTCCTTCGTCCGGATCGTCACGGACAGGCCACGGAACTCCACCGTCACCGGATCCAGCGTCAGAATCCGCGTCTTCCCCTCCTGCGAGAAATGCGCCTTCGTCCGGCACAGTGCCAGATCAACCTCCTCGCCCTTATAGGAAAGCTTCGCGCTTCGCAGCGTTCCCTCCCCGGCATAGTGGGTGAAATAACCTGCCCGGTATTTCTCCTGAATCAGGAACGGATAGGAGGCGTCCTGCACATGTTTGGTCCCAATGCCGACCGGCCACTCCAGCTTCGCTGCATAAGGGCGCAGGTCGACGATCGCGCCGCCCTGATCCATGTTGACGCAGGCGCGCATGTAGGGGTCGCAGTACCAGAACAGCTGCTTGTCAGATCCGTAAAGAATGTCGCGCCACAGCGCACACTCCGGCTCCGTGTAGGTCTTTTTCGCACGGTAATAATCGGCAAACTCGGACATCGTCATGTCGATCAGCTGGCCCTCGTCCTTGAGCTTTTTGTAATATTTGCACCCGTCGGTGTAGGACTTCACGAGAAGCTCATAGGGAGCCTCCCACCGCCCCATCTTGTTCATCCAGCCCGGCCCGACAAACATCATGTTGTAGGCATAGCCGTTGTTGTACTTTTCCAGAGAGCGGTACTGGTCGATCAGGTTGTAAAGATACGGATATTCCCATGTCTTCGTGTCGTAGATCATGCCGCGGAGCACGTTCTGCGGGTGCGTGCCGAAATTGGAGCCGTTTCCGTCGTAGCAGGCGATCAGGTCACGCGAAAGGTGCGGGATCGCCACGATGCCGCTGTCCTCCGCCTCGTTGGCCGCCGGCGCATGTGTGTTCTGCTTTGAGGGAATCCACGGATTCCACGGACCGCCGTCAAATAGCGTGTACCAGGAGTTGTTGCAGGCGTGGTAGGCCTTCGGCCCCTCCTCCCAGCAGGTCGCGATCGCGCACTTCACCGTGGGGTATTTCTCTTTGATATAGTTAATCAGATCCGCATCCATGTAGTAGGAACCCGTCGACTCCGGATAAAACCCGAAGCGGTCGTGGAACTTCTCGAACACATCGTTGACGATAGCCTTTTTCTCCTCCATCGAAAACATCCAGATGCAGAAATCCTTCGTCTTGTATTTCTCCCGGAACTCCTCGCAGGGCAGACCCAGGAGGGAGAGCGCGATCTCGTCGCCGTACTCCGCATGGTCATGCTTCGCGATCTCGGCCGCCTCGTCGTTAAACAGCGACGCGTAGGTCATCTGGATCGTCACCTTCAGGCCATTCTCATGGGCGATCCTCTGCTGTGTCTTGAAGATATCCAGAGACTCCGTCAACAGGGCGGTATCCCCGATGTCCTCCTCCTTCCCCTGGCCGGTCACCGTCGCCGAATACTCCGGCACCATCTCCGGACGGTGGATCACATTCAGTACAAATTTGTCCATTCCTTTTTCCCTCCATGATTTATTTACAGGTTCTTTCTGCTCACATCGCCTACATTTCTTGTATAGGTTTCATAATTTCCTATATTTTCAGTCCAGCAACAGCTGAGTGAAAACGGAATTACTAAGATCCACTCCCCGCGGGGTCAGGAAGATCCGTCCCCCGTCCGCGGCCAGCAGGCCGTCGCGCTCCAGGCTCTGCAGCACCGGCCCGTAGATGTTCCCGATCTCCGTGCCGAAACGGTCTGCGAAGTCCTGCCGGGACACGCCCGCCGTCATCCGCAGACCGAGGAACATAAACTCCTCCATCTGTTCCTTCCGGTCCAGCCGCACCTCGTCCTGACGGGCAAAGGGCTGTTCCATATACTCCGCAAGATCCGATGTATTCTGAAATCGGGTATGATCGATCAGGGATGCGGCGCCGAGTCCCAATCCCAGATACTCCTGCCCGATCCAGTAGCCGATGTTGTGGTGGCACTCATGTCCGGGCTTCGCGTAGTTGGAGATTTCGTAGCGCCGGTATCCGCGGCTGTTTAAATACTCCTGCGTCAGCTCGTACATCCGCCGCTCCACCTCCTCTGAGGGCAGAAACAGCGGCTCGCCGCCCGCATCGCGCACCATCTCATCCTCGTGAAAACGGGTGTAAAACGGCGTCCCCTCCTCGATGATCAGGCTGTAGGCCGAGATGTGCTCCGGCCGCAGCATCGCCACCTGCCGCAGCGTGTCCTCCCAGCTTTTCACCGTCTGGCAGGGCAGCGCAGACATCAGGTCCACATTGAGATCAGTAAAACCGGCCTTCCGGGCCTCGTCGAAGGTCCGCAGGAAATCCTCGTAGGTGTGAATCCTGCCCAGCAGCTTTAGCTCCTTCTCATTTGCGGACTGAAGACCGATGCTCAAGCGGTTGATGCCAACCTCGTGCATCGCGCGGGCCTTCTCCGGTGTCAGCGTGCCCGGATTGCACTCCATCGTGATCTCCGCCTCCGGGTCAATGTGAAAGCTCCCGGACAGCGCGCCCATCAGTCGCGCGAGATAGCGCGGCTCCAGAATCGACGGCGTCCCGCCGCCGATGTAAATGCTCGTCACCCGGCAGTCACGAAAATCCGGCGCGCGCTCGATGATCTCCTCCACCAGCCGGTCCGCATAGGCGACACGCACCGACCACTCCGCCGGAGCGGACAAAAAATCACAATATTCACATTTTTTCACACAAAACGGAATGTGTACATACAATTCCAGATCGCGCATGTCTGCCTCTCCCCGGCACCATGACAATCTTCCTCACGCTGCCGCTTTTTCGTCCGTAACACTGTTTTTCAATCTTTCACAATAAATATGCGTCAGTCCTCGTCCAGCTTCAGCACACTCATGAAAGCCTTCTGCGGGATCTCCACATTGCCCACCTGGCGCATCCGCTTTTTGCCCTCCTTCTGCTTCTCCAGCAGCTTCCGCTTCCGGGTGATATCGCCGCCGTAGCACTTGGCGAGGACATCCTTCCGCATGGCCTTAACTGTCTCGCGGGCGATGATCTTGCCGCCGACCGCCGCCTGAATAGGGATCTCAAAAAGATGCCGCGGAATCTCCGCCTTCAGCTTCTCGCACATCCGCCGCCCGCGGTCGTAGGCATTCCCGGCAAACACGATGAAGGAGAGGGCATCCACCTCCTCGTGGTTGATCAGAATATCCAGCTTCACCAGCTCCGAGCGGGCATAGCCCTTCATCTCATAGTCAAACGAGGCGTAGCCCCGCGACCGGGACTTTAACGCATCGAAAAAGTCGTAAATGATCTCATTGAGCGGGAGGTCGTATTTGATCAGCGCCCTCGTCTCCTCCATGTACTCCATGCTGATGTAGGTACCGCGGCGCTCCTGACAGAGATCCATGATCGCGCCGATGTACTCACTCGTCACCATGATCTCCGCGCTGACCACGGGCTCCTCCATGTACTCAATCTGCGTCGGCTCCGGCAGGTTGGACGGATTCGTCAGCTCGATCATGGTCCCGTCCGTCTTGTGGACACGGTACACCACGCTCGGCGCCGTCGTCACCAGGTCGAGATTATACTCCCGCTCCAGCCGCTCCTGAATGATCTCCAGATGGAGCAGTCCCAGAAATCCGCAGCGGAATCCGAAGCCCAGCGCAATGGATGTCTCCGGTTCAAAAAAGAGGGAGGCGTCATTTAACTGCAGTTTTTCCAGCGCATCCCGCAGATCCGGATACTTCGCCCCGTCCGCCGGGTACATGCCGCAGTAGACCATGGGATTGACCTTTTTATATCCGGGCAGGGGCTCTTTGCAGGGCGCGAGCCGGTTCGTGATCGTGTCGCCCACCCGGGTGTCACGGACATTCTTGATGCTGGCCGTGATGTAGCCGACCATCCCGGCAGAAAGCTCCTCGCAGGGGATAAACTGCCCCGGCCCGAAGTAGCCGACCTCCACCACATCGACCTGTGCGCCCGTCGCCATCATGCGGATCGGCGTGCCGGCGCGCACCGTTCCCTCCATAATACGGCAAAAAACAATCACGCCCTTATAAGAATCATAGACAGAATCAAAAATCAGCGCCTGCAGCGGCGCCCCGGGGTCTCCGCCCGGAGCCGGGATCTTCTCGACGATCTGCTCCAGGACCTTCTCGACATTCTGTCCGGTCTTGGCCGAAATCCGCGGCGCATCCTGCGCCTCGATGCCGATCACATCCTCAATCTCATTCACCACCCGGTCCGGAT
>JAJQBV010000168.1 GCA_021203115.1 Clostridiales bacterium
TCTGTACCCGGATCTGCCACCCGTTCTGTCCGGTCAAACTTCCATACGATATTTCCCTCCCAGTCCACCTGCACCAGATCGATCTGATCCTGATACGCAAACTTCCCTTTTCGGCTTCCGGTGGTACCCAGAACATATCCGCCCGGGAGAATTTTGTTTGGAAATCCTCCGAGGCCGGCCCAAAGCTGGACTTCATTTCCATTCATGTCAATCAGCAACGCCCCTTTCGCTGACGGAAATATGGTGTAGCCGCTACAGGCTTTGTCTTTGTTGTAAATCGTTGTCCCTGTCGGGAATACGCTTGGATAACCCATACTGTAATTCTCCTTTCTCGCTCCGTCTTCCAATCACCGTGTCTGAGGGCGGTCCCGTGAAACCGCCCCGCCGCCGATATCAAAGACAAGGGATATTCCCTCTTCCAAAAACGATATATATTATATGCAATCGTTTGCTCTATAATTATATATTTTGTTTAAGAATTCATAAAACATAGTTCACATATCTGTTTTATGCGTGTTATGATAACACCATATATTTCCTTTGTCTAATACCAAAAACAAATAACCGGTTATAGATTTTTTTGATGCAAACGTTTTCGTATTTTTCGGTAAATAAATGTCCCGGGATTATTGCGAAGGAACTGGTAATCTTTTGATTTCTGTGATTTCTGTTTTGGCTGTTTCTGCGGCGTTTTCCTGCCTTGACATTGAACCTGGTGTAAACTATAATTTTCCTGTTTACACCGACGGAAGATGGAACGTATACATATTCTTGTTGGATGGGAATGCCGAAAAATACGATTACAGTCGTTGGAAAAATGTAAGGAATTGTCGCAAAATAGCTTGTGCAGATTGTGCCGGATAATGCGTGAAACACAGATCATAAAAATAAATGATAGTGAGGTATGGAATGAAAATTGCCTTATTTCAAATGAAAATGGGATCGGATATGGCGGAGAACCTGAAAAAGTGCCTGTCTGCTTTGCGGGATGCCGCTCAAAATGGCGCAGATTTGATTTTGTACCCAGAGCTGTCGCTCATGCCCTTTTTCCCACAGTATGAAAAGCAGAATGTATCTGATAAAGCAGTGAAATCGAATGCCGATGAGATACTGGGCTTTCAGAAAGCCTGTCGGGAGAACCGTATTTATACAGTTCCGAATTTATATTACGAGGAAAATAAAAGATTTTATGACGCGAGTTTTCTTATCACTGCAACGGGAGAGATACAGGGCATCCAGAAGATGGTGCATATCGCGCAGGCGGTCAATTTTTACGAGCAGGATTATTATGCCCCTTCAGATGATGGGTTTCAGGTATTCCAAACTCCTTTTGGAAACCTTGGAATCGTAGTTTGCTTTGACCGCCACTATCCGGAAAGTATCCGGACAGAAAAACGGAAGGGTGCGGATTTGATCCTGATACCAACGGCAAACACCAAAGCAGAGTCGCTCACGATGTTTGAATGGGAAATCCGCGTACAGGCATTTCAAAACTGTATCCCCATTGTTATGTGCAATCGAACGGGAACAGAGGGGCAGATGGCCTTTGCGGGTGAATCGCTTGCTGCGGATGCTGACGGAAATCTTATAGTGAAAGCTGACGACCGGGAGCAACTTGTCTATGTGGACATTGATATAGACAAGAATCACAGGAGAGGCGATCGCCGCCCGTATGTGTCGCTGTGCAGGCCGGAGCTGTATTCTTGAGTTTATAAGTACAAGAGTTACAAGAGGCGATAGTGCGTATTTTTGCCCTTTCCCTCCTGTATGATAGTTCCGCCATCCACCAGTTTTTTCAAAATACGGCCGCATACAGAACGGCTGATCCCCAGTTCCTCTTCCGCATCCTTTCGCTTAATGGTTCCCTGTTCTTTCAGGAGCAGAAGCAGTTTCCCCTCATCCGTATCGCCGGAATCATCCCTTCGTTCGGCTGCCCCGGCATTGGGCTGTGCATTCAGGTTCGGCAAAATAATCTTAAACGCATTATCAGAGGTTTCGATCTGAGGCGTCACACCGGTTCCCTCATATGCGTCCATGATCTTGCGAATACCTGTCCCATACGCCTCGATCAATTCCAGACGATAAAACACATTTGCCAGATTTGCATTGCGACATACAGAGATCCCCATCATGACATCATTCAGGGTGACGCCGCTAACCAGTCCACCAATGGAAACGAATTCTATCCTGTCTGTGTAAATGCTGATAAGAGCACTGGCACGGAAAGCGTATTCGCGGTGAACCAACAGGTTCAGCAAAGCTTCCCGCACAGCCACCTCCGGAATGTCCCTCTTGTCAATACGGCGGAGTTTGTCAAAGGTCGAGTGTATCTGATTCCGAAAATCAATATATTCATAAACCTCGTTCATCTGCTTTAGCAGTGACCCGGTAAATTCCCTTCGGTCCTTAAACTCGCTTTGCGTCGTTCCTTCAAAAACCGCTGTTTTGATCGTATGAACGCACTGATCAGAAAGCAAAAGGCCAAGGTTTGTATAGACGCCATCTCTGCTTGTGATTTCCAGAGTTCTCATTTGAGCGGAGCCAAAAGCGATGTTCCTTTTGGCAAATTCATTCGCAGTGGCATCAAAAGTCAATTTCTGCTCCAGCGACCTCATTTCTTCAAAATGGTCGCCATCTGTCTCCTTGATCATACGCCGGATTGCGGTGTTTGTAGCCGGAGCAGACGAATAACCCTGGCGGACATATACGCCTTCCGGACGAAGTCCTTTCTTTGCGATATAGTAAGGGCGTTCTGTTCCCTGTTGAACATCCACTAAAACGGCCTGTTTTCCTTCTATCTCTACCGTCTCGTAATGGATAAACATTGTCAGGTCTGGCTTGATTGCATCCCGAACCATATTGCTGATTTGCAACGCTACACTGTCAGGGTCGGCAACGTCGACCACGGTTCCATCATTTTGAATTCCGATGTAGAGTTTTCCCCCATCGCAGTTTGCAAATGCTATAATCTCTTTTTTCACGTCGTCAACCACGATCATCTTAAATTCAGTATTCTCGCTTTCCCTGCGTATCATTATTATCGCCCCCGAACTATTCTACCCGTATTTTACCCCACTCTACCCATCGTGTCAATCAGTCGAGCAGAATGAGCAGAATATTTTCCATCTATTTTATCATCTTTCTGATTCTCCTATTGCTTTTCCCTAAAAATCTGTATACGATCTGTTTCCAGACAAAACTTCCAAGTGACTTCTAACAAAATGAGTCATCTATATCTTTCGGAAATAATCTTCCCGAGCACCTCAATCCGTTCCCCCGCATGCTCAAACAGCATCCAGTACGCTTCACACAGCCGATTGCGCCCCGGCTTTCTGGTCCCCGCCTGCTCTCTCCACCTCCGGCAGCCGCCGCGGCAGAGAGAAAAGTATGCGCAGTCCCGGCAGCGTTCATCCCTCTGCAGGGAGGTTTCCACAAACCGCTTTGCCCGCTCACACTGCACAAGTTCATCAAAAGAATCCTCCACCGTCCCGAGACGCCACTCATCCGAGCAGTAAAAGTCGCACGGATAGACGTCCCCGTTACCCTCCGTCACAAAGTAGCAGCTGCAGCATCCATTCATGCCGCACTCCTCCGCGGGATATCCTGCCGCCAGCTGGGCAAGGTTGGAAAACATACGGATATCCACCTGCGCACCATGACTGAAATCCTCATACCACAGGTCAAAGAGTTCGCACAGGAATTTTCCGTAGGACGGAGCCGTCACCGCAGCCGGATTTCCATCGTCGCATACACGCCGCGACCGCTCCTCCTCATCCATACATGCGCTGGATGTTTTTCTGAGATATTTGCACAGGAACTTCTGAAAACGCTGTACTAGTGTGTCAGCTTGCACTCCTGTGAATACATCTCTGCTGCATATCGCGTTGTGCTATTCCCAAACTATACATCGGCCATTGCGGTCAGGCGCATTTCAATGAGTTTAAGCGCAGGATTTCGCGGTATTTGGTCATAATAACGACCTCCTTTAACTGTATTCACACCGAAGTGTGTAGCTACAGTATAAAGGAATTTATGAGGAAAGAACCTGCAAAAGTGGCTCTCAAACTCCGGAATCACTGGCTCTCAGACTCCGGAACGGTGGCTCCGAAAGTCCGGACAGGTGGCTCAATGGCCCCCGGAATATTCACCGATCTAACAGTTCATATTTTCATTCTCCAAATCGATGGTAAGGCAACAGCTCACTTTCTATATATCCCGAAGGTATTTTTTTATCGCGGCGACATACTTCTCTCCGACAGGACTCAAAACCATATTTTTCAACATGACATAACCAATCTCCATCGTGTCTTCCGCTTCTTCTTTTTCTCTGAAAGGCACTGCCACAAAATCGTCCCCATTCAACTCTTCACAGATAATGCCGGAACACAGGGTATAGCCATTCAGGCCAACCATCAGGTTCAGCATCGTTCCCCGATCATTGGCCTTGATACTCTGTGCGTATTCGTTCGTTGAGAGTACCTCCTCTGCCAGATAAAATGTGCTGTCACTCCCCTGCTCAAAAGACAGGCAGGGATAGTCTGTCAGCTGCTCAATCCCGATACTCTCTTCCATTGCAAGGGGATGATTCTTCCACAAATATACATAAGCACGGCAATTTACAAGATGATGGAATTCCAGATTTGCCGATTTCATCATTTTCGTCATAGCTTTACGGTTAAAACTCGAGAGGTATAAAATGCCGATTTCGCTTCTCATTGTGCTGACATCCCGAATCACCTCTCTGGTCATTGTCTCCCGGATCGCAAACTCATACTGCGACATATCGTAATCTTTCGCCATATCCACAAAGGCTTTCACCGCAAAAGAATAATGTTGCGAAGACACACCGAATTTCTTTTTGTACGTACCATTTTTTCCGTATTTCCCCAAAAGCGTCTGGTATTTGCTGTAAATATCTCTGGCATACGGCAGAAATTCCATACCGTCATTCGTCAGAACCACGCCGCGCCCGCTTCGATATAAAAGCGTGACTCCCAACTCTTTTTCCAATTCCTTTACCGCATTGGTCAGCGATGGTTGGGACACCAAGAGCTTTTCCGCCGCTCTGTTCATTGAACCCGTCTCCGCTATGGTAATGATGTAAGACAACTGAATCA
>JAJQBV010000156.1:0-4322 GCA_021203115.1 Clostridiales bacterium
ATTGCAACTCCGGATCTGATACAGCTTAAGCAGCAGCTCGATTGTGTCCCGCACCGCGCCGGCACTGGTGTAAGGGCCGTAGTAGCGGGATTTATCCTTTTTCATCTGACGTGAAAAGAGAACTCTGGGATAGGTTTCTCCCAGAGTCACTTTGATGTACGGATAAGTCTTGTCATCCTTGAGCATCGTGTTATACTTCGGGCGGTGCTCTTTTATTAAATTGCACTCCAGGACAAGCGCTTCCAGTTCGGAATCTGTGAGGATGTATTCAAACCGCGCGATGTGCGTCACCATCTTCTCAATCTTCGGCCCCTTGTTCCGGCTGGACTGAAAATACTGGCGGACCCGGTTGCGCAGGCTGATCGCTTTCCCGATATAGATGATCGCATCCCCCGCGTCATGCATGAGGTAGACTCCCGGGTGATCCGGAAGCTTTTTCAGTTCTTCCTGGATGTCAAACATAGTTTCTCCAAATTTTGATTACTCCTCAAACGCCTCATCCGGAAATGCCTCCCCGCTCACGGCCACCTGCGGCGCGGCGTAAGTCTCCAGCGGCGACGGATCCCGGCTCTCCCGCATCTCGGTGAAGATATCCATGAACTCCTTGCCGGTGATGGTCTCATGCTCGTAGAGATAATCCGCGATGCGCTCCAGAATATCCATGTTCGCACAGATCATCTGCTTTGCCGTGTCGTATGCCTTCTGAAGCATCGCCTTCACTACATCGTCCACCTTTGCGATCGTGGACTCCGCGACAGTCGCAACCGGGCGGCCGTCCAGATACTCGCTCTCCACAGTCTCCAGCGCCATCAGGCCGAACTCATCGGACATGCCCAGCCGCGTCACCATGGTCCGGGCGATCCGCGTCGCCATCTCGATGTCATTGGACGCGCCTGTCGTGACCGAGTCACAGGTGATCTCCTCCGCGGCACGGCCTCCCATATAGGTAACCAGACGGGCTTCCAACTCCGCCTTCGTCTCCAGGTATTTCTCCTCCTCCGGCGTCTGCAGGGTGTATCCCAGCGCACCCATCGTCCGGGGGACGATCGTAATCTTCTGCACCGGCTCCGAATCCTTCTGCAGGGCGCTGACCAGCGCGTGTCCCACCTCGTGGTAGGCCACCAGGCGCTTCTCTTTCGGCCCCATGATGCGGTCCTTTTTCTCCTTGCCGGCGATGACGACCTCCACCGCCTCAAACAGATCCGACTGCGTGACATACTTCCGTCCGTGCTTCACGGCATTGATCGCAGCCTCATTGACCATATTGGCGAGGTCGGAACCCACACAGCCCGCGGTCGCCAGAGCCAACGCATCCAAGTCCACACTGTCGTCCATGAGAACATGCCTCGAATGTACCTTCAGCGTCTCCACGCGGCCCTTCAGATCCGGCTTGTCTACGATGACACGGCGGTCAAAACGGCCCGGACGCAGAAGCGCCTTGTCCAGAACCTCCGGACGGTTGGTCGCCGCCAGAATCAGCACGCCCTTGGAGCTGTCAAAGCCATCCATCTCGGCCAGGAGCTGGTTCAGCGTCTGCTCCCGCTCGTCGTTCCCGCCGCCGTAACGGCTCTCACGGCTCTTTCCGATGGCATCCACCTCGTCGATGAATATGATGCAGGGGGCCTGCTTCTGCGCCTCCTTAAACAGATCGCGGACACGGGACGCGCCTACGCCGACAAACATTTCCACAAAATCAGAACCGGCCAGCGAGAAAAACGGCACGCCGGCCTCCCCCGCCACGGCCTTCGCCAGAAGGGTCTTACCGGTACCGGGAGGCCCCACAAGAAGCGCTCCCTTCGGCAGCTTGGCGCCGATATCCGTGTATTTGCGCGGATTATTCAGGAAATCCACCATCTCCTGCAGGGTTTCCTTCGCCTCATCCTGCCCCGCGACATCCCGGAACGTCACTCCGGTCGATTTCTCGACATACATCTTGGCAGTGGATTTCCCGACACCCATGATGCCGCCTCCGCTGCCGCCGCCCATCCTGCGCATGGCAAAAGCAAAAATGCCCCAGATAATCGCCAACGGAATCACCAGACTCAGTACGCTGTAGATCATGCTGGAGGTACTGCTGTTCTTCCCCGTGTACTCGACATCGTTCTCATTCAGGAACGCATAGAGATTCTCGTCCCCCAGATTCACCGTATAATAGGAAACCTGATAGAGGGCATCCTCATCCTGCACCGGCGTAATCTGAATCTCGCTGGAGGTGATGGTGACACTCTCACCCTCCCCGTCCTCCACCATGGAGAGGAACTCGGAATAGGTGATCTCCTGATTGGTCAGGCTGCTGACCCGGTTCGTCATGCTCGACACAACCAACAGAATGATCAGTGCGACAAGTACCAGCCAGAGAACGCTCTGCCCGTTTTTCCCGTTCCTGTTATTATTGCCGCTGTTGTTATTATTTCCGCCGTTTTCCGGTCTGTTTTCATTCATAAAAACTACTCTTATCCTGCGCGTTCCGGCGCATTCCTTTCTCTATTCTTCCCCAGATAAATCTTTCGTGACTCACTCTCTGCCGGCCGCCTACGGCCCTGTTCAAATAGTCATTATAGTTTTATTTTACAGAGAAATCAATATTGTAAGCATGAAGTTTCTGGTTTTTTTATAAAGTTTTCATGAAAGGAAAAAGGCTACGCCATGCTGTCCGGCAGCCGCGTGGTCCTTCGTTCCGCAATGTTGAATTTATTTTTCTTTCTGATATTTCAGGCTCGCGCCGATAAATCCTGCGAAAAGCGGATGCGGCCGGTTCGGCCGGGACTTCAGCTCCGGATGCGCCTGTGTAGCGATAAACCACGGATGATCCGGCAGCTCCAGCATCTCCACGATCCGCCCGTCTGGCGAAAGGCCGCAGAGATTCAGGCCGTGCTCAGTCAGAATCGCCCGGTAATCGTTGTTTACCTCATAGCGGTGGCGGTGACGCTCATGGATCGTCTCGGTCCCGTACACCGTGCACGCCTTGCTGTTCTTATCTAATATGCAGGGATAGGAGCCGAGGCGGAGCGTGCCGCCGATATCCTCCACACCGTCCTGATCCGGCATCAGCGCAATAACCGGATAGCGGGTAGCGGGATTCAGCTCGATGCTATGCGCATCCTCCAGACCGCAACAGTGGCGTGCGAACTCCACGATCGCCAACTGCATCCCCAGGCAAAGCCCGAGGTACGGGATTTTGTTCTCCCTCGCATACTGAATCGCGACGATCTTGCCGTCAATGCCGCGGTCGCCGAAGCCTCCCGGCACCAGAATACCCTGCACACCGGACAGAACCTCGTCCACATTCTCCTCATTGACCAGCTCCGAATCCACCCAGCGGATGTTCACCGACACATGGTTGGCGATGCCGCCGTGCTTCAACGCCTCAGCAACGGAAATATACGCGTCGTGAAGCTGGATGTATTTGCCGACCAGTGCGACCTCCACCTCGCCGGTGGGATGCCGCAGCGCGTCGATCATCTCGTTCCAGTCCGTCAAATCCGGCTCAGGGCAGGGCAGATTCAGACAGCTGCAGGCCACCTCCGCCAGATGCTCCTGCTCCATCGCGATCGGCGCCTCGTAGAGATACTCCACATCCAGGTTCTGCAGCACCTGATCCTTCGGGACGTTGCAGAAGAGGGCGATTTTTTCCTTGATGCCCTTTTCCAGCTCATGCTCCGTGCGGCAGACAATGATATCCGGCTGAATCCCCATCCCCTGCAGTTCCTTGACGCTCATCTGTGTCGGCTTGGTCTTGAGCTCGCCGGAGGCCCGCAGATACGGAACTAGCGTCACATGGATGATGATGGCGTTCTCATGGCCGACCTCGTGCTGGAACTGGCGGATCGCTTCCAAGAACGGCTGTCCCTCAATATCTCCGACGGTGCCGCCCACCTCGATGATGGCGATCTTCGTCTCATCGGTCGTATAATCGCGGTAAAAACGGCTCTTGATCTCGTTTGTAATATGAGGAATCACCTGAACCGTTCCGCCGCCGTAATCGCCGCGGCGCTCCTTCTGCAGCACCGTCCAGTACACCTTTCCGGTAGTGACATTGGACTTTTTGCTCAGGCTCTCATCGATAAAACGCTCATAATGCCCCAGATCCAGATCGGTCTCCGCGCCGTCATCCGTGACAAAGACTTCCCCGTGCTGGATCGGGTTCATCGTGCCCGGGTCAATATTGATATACGGGTCAAACTTCTGCATCGTCACCTTGTAGCCCCGCGCCTTCAGCAGACGTCCCAGAGATGCGGCCGTGATGCCTTTCCCCAGACCGGAGACCACGCCTCCGAGCACAAAAACGTATTTTACCGCCATAGACTCTTCCTCCCTAAATC
>JAJQBV010000156.1:4332-5114 GCA_021203115.1 Clostridiales bacterium
TGAAATTTTAAAAATACTTTTTCATTATACATATCCGACGGAAATAAATCCACAGTTTCTTTAAATTTTTTTCTACCGTCAAAACATCTGCAGCCTACAGCGCGAACGCCATGATCAGCGGAACCGTGACCACGCTGAACAGTGTAGTGAGAAACACCGCACGCCCGGCCGCCGCCGTGTTGGTATGATACTGCTCCGTGATCATGGACTGCGCCGAGGAGGTCGGCAGCACCGCCGTCAGAATCAGGATATTTCGTGTCAGGCCGTCCATCTCAAACGGAAGCACCGCAAGCACGGCGATGACGATCAGCGGGATCGCCAGCAGTCGAATCGCCGCCAGCAGAAACATTTTTCTGTCCTGGAACACCTCACGGAAAGCCAGACGGGAGAGGGACAGCCCCACCACCAGCATGGACAGACCGCTCGTAATATTCGAGAGATAGCCCAAAAGCTGATCCACGATATCCGGGACAGGAATCTTACCTAATAAAAACACAAAGCCGACCACCACGGCAATGTTGATATTGTTGACGAGCATTTTTCGAAGACTGATCCGGTCTTTGATATCATAGTGCCATGTCAGCAGCTTGATTCCGACCGAGAAAATCAGCAGGTTCGTGATCACGTTGCCCAGCGCCATCAGGAACATGCCCTCGCTCCCGAAAACAGAGAGTGCCAGCGGCAGTCCCATAAACCCGTTGTTTGCCAGCATAGCGCTGTAGATCCAGACTCCCTGGTCCTGCTCAGGCACGCGGATCAGTTTTACCAGAAGAAACATCAGC
>JAJQBV010000139.1 GCA_021203115.1 Clostridiales bacterium
AGATCGTGCAGGGTATCACAGAGGCAGCCGGAGAGCTGAACAGCCCGGTGATCCTTCAGGTTTCCAAGGGAGCCCGCGCCTACGCAAACCACACCTACCTTGTAAAGCTGGTTGAGGCGGCGATCATTGAGAACCCGGATATCCCGATCGCACTGCATCTGGATCACGGCGACAGCTTTGAACTCTGCAAGAGCTGCATCGACGGCGGATTCACATCGGTTATGATCGATGCGTCTTCCAAGCCGTTTGATGAGAATATCGAGATCACCAAGAAGGTCGTCGAGTATGCACACGCACACGGCGTTGTCGTCGAGGCTGAGCTCGGCACACTGGCCGGTGTTGAGGATGAGGTCTGTGTTGAGGCCCGCAAGGAGATCTACACCCGTCCGGAAGAGGTGGAGGAGTTCGTCTCCAGAAGCGGATGCGACTCTCTGGCGATCGCGATCGGCACCTCGCACGGCGCATACAAGTTCAAGCCCGGCACCAAGCCGCAGCTTCGCTTTGACGTTCTGGAAGAGTGCACCAAGCGCCTTCCCGGTTTCCCGATCGTTCTCCACGGTTCTTCTTCCGTTCCGCAGGAGTTCGTCGAGATGGTAAATAAATACGGCGGAAATATGCCGGGAGCCATCGGTGTTCCGGAAGAGCAGCTTCGCCATGCGGCTGAGCTTTCTGTCTGCAAAATCAATATCGACTCCGATATCCGTCTTGCCATGACAGGCAACATCCGCAAATACTTTGCGGAGCATCCGGATCATTTTGATCCCCGCCAGTATCTGAAACCGGCCCGCCAGTCTGTGAAAGACATGGTCGCCCACAAGATTCTGAACGTTCTGGGCAGTGCGGGCAAGGCAGCGGATATGACAAAATAAAATGGTTTCCAGACCTCCGCTTTCCCGGACAGGAGAGCGGAGGTTTTTTACAGGAGGATCGGTTATGGGAAAAGAAGTACAGACCATCGGTGTATTGACCAGCGGCGGCGACGCGCCGGGCATGAATGCCGCGATCCGGGCCGTGGTCCGGGAGGCGCTCGCAAAAGGGAAACAGGTAAAAGGAATCATGCGGGGATACGCGGGATTGCTCGATGAGGACATCATTGACATGAACGCCCAGAGCGTCTCAAATATTCTCCAGCGCGGCGGCACCATCCTTCAGACCGCCCGCTGTCTGGAGTTCTGTACCGAGGAGGGACAGCAGCGCGGCGCAGAGGTCTGCAGAAAGCAGGGGATTGACGGGATTGTCGTCATCGGCGGCGACGGCTCCTTCCGCGGAGCGCAGAAGCTGGCGGAGCACGGGATCAACACGATCGGCGTTCCGGGGACGATCGATCTGGATATTGCCTGTACGGATTATACGATCGGCTTTGACACGGCGATCAATACGGCGATGGAGGCCATCGACAAGATCCGCGACACCGCTTCCTCCCATCAGCGCTGCAGCATCATTGAGGTGATGGGGCGGCATGCGGGCTACATCGCACTGTGGTGCGGTCTGGCCAACGGAGCGGAGCAGGTGCTGATCCCCGAGAAGTATGGTTACTACGAGCAGAAGAGCGTGGATGACATCATTGCCAACCGGAAGCGCGGTAAAAAGCACTATATCATCATCAACGCGGAGGGAATCGGCCACTCTACCTCCATGGCGAGGCGGTTTGAGGCGGCCACGGGCATGGAGACCAGGGCGACGATTCTGGGGCATATGCAGCGCGGCGGAAGCCCGACCTGCAAAGACCGTGTGTATGCCACTACCATGGGCGCCATGGCGGTAGATCTGCTCTGCGAGGGTAAGACAAACCGTGTGGTCGCGCACAACGGCGGCGCGTTTGTGGACTATGATATCGATGAGGCGCTGGCGATGACGAATGAGTTTTCCGAGTACCAGTATGAGCTGGCGGGCAGGCTGTAGTGATGATCACAAGTACGGCGAATGCGCAGATCCGCACGCTCACCCAGCTGAAAAAGAAGGCGAAGGAGCGCAGACAGCAGCAGCTCTATGTGGCGGAGGGGGTTCGCATGTTCCGCGAGGCTCCCGCTGAGGAGATCGAGTGTATCTATGTGTCGGCCTCCTTCCTCGGTGATCCGGAAAATGCTGCGCTCCTTGAGGGGAGACGGTATGAAGTCCTGTCGGATGCGGTGTTCGGCCATGTCTCCGACACGCAGACCCCGCAGGGGATTTTGTGCCTGATGCGGATGCGCCGGTACCGCCTTTCCGATGTTCTGGGAGCGCCCGGCGGCGTCTGGCTGATTCTGGAAAACATACAGGATCCCGGCAACCTGGGCACGATGCTGCGCGTCGGCGAGGGTGCGGGCATCGCAGGTGTGATCATGGATCGTTTTACAGCGGACATCTACAACCCGAAGACCATCCGGTCCACAATGGGAAGCATTTACCGCGTGCCGTTTTATATCACAGAGGATTTGCCGGAGACCATTCGGGAAATTAAATCCCGGGATATCCGCGTGTACGCCGCGTACCTGAAGGGAAGCCGGTGCTACGACGAGGAGGATTATACCGGCAGCACGGCGTTTCTGATCGGGAATGAGGGCAACGGGCTGACAGAGGAGACGGCAGCGCTTGCCGACCGCCGGATCCGCATCCCCATGCACGGAAAGGTGGAATCCCTGAATGCGGCCATGGCAGCGGGGATTCTGATGTACGAGGCGGACCGGCAGAGACGCGCCGGGTACTGATGCCCGGGATGAACCGGAAGAGAGTGTTGTCTGTGAAACCATGCGGCAGAAGATGTGATCGGAGAATGGTATGCGACTGTGGGCAAAAGAATGGAAAAGTAACCGCATGCTGCGGGATATGACGGTCTGCGACGACAGCGATGACACGCGCACACACAAGATTTTTCATGCGCTGGATGAGGTCTGTTATGCGTTCGACCTGGGAAAACCGATCTGGCTGGAGTCGAATGTCGATGAGTTCAGGAGACACGCAAAGACGCGGTTTTATCAGGATAGTTTTATTGAACAGATTCCGTTTGATTTTTTAGAGATACAGGTTATAGAAGAGGATTTTTAATATCATAATTCAGGGGAGCCCGGCTTGAGGGAAAGGATTTTTATGCGTAAAAAAGAAACAGAGCAGGATCACGAACTCAGGATGTATGCGGTGAGAAGGCATGAGGTGCGGAAACAACTGATACCGCCGATTTTCTTTTTCGTGGGTGTTGCGGCTGTCATCCTGATTTCCGTTGTGAAGCGGCAGCAGTCGCTCGATGCGGGCGAGGCGGAGATGACGACTCACGCCATCGCGGTGGATTATCTGGTGGCGGCGATCGGCCTGGATGTCTATGAAAATACGGATGAGCTGGACGACAGCTACGGCGACTATTTCTACCACGGCGCGGACTTTTATGAGACCGGTGTGGAGGTGGATTACGAGCTCTTCGACCATGTCGGAACCTTTGTGTTCGACGGCGAAGACCGGGTAGAGACGATGGTGTTTACCAGCGAAGACAGCGGGATTTCCGATGCGGAGCTGGCGTCGATGGCGGAGGAGCTGACTACCGCCTACGGAGATTATGATCTGGGAGAGGACGGCGTCTACTATTGGTACGCGGACGAGGACGGCAATCTGGGCGACAACGACGAGGTGGCATGGGTCTCCTGCGGACTGGATGAGGAGGGCACGCTGATCATTCAGGCTGGCGCGGAGTGAAGAGATAAGGTTTTTTGAGAAGGAGGGATACAGTATGGTTTACAAAAAGTTTCAGGATCTTGAGCTGTCTGCTCTGGGGCTCGGCGCGATGCGTCTGCCGACCATCGGCGGACAGGAGGCTGCCATCGACGAGGCGGCAGTGCGGGAGATGGTGGACTATGCCATGAAGCACGGCATCAACTATTATGATACGGCATACGGCTACCACAACGGGCAGTCGGAGATCGTTATGGGAAAGATTTTGAAGGATTATCCCAGAGACAGCTTTTATCTGGCATCGAAGTTTCCGGGATATGATCCGACCAACATCCCGAAGGGGGAGGAGATTTTTGAGGAACAGCTCAGAAAATGTCAGGTGGATTACTTTGATTTTTATCTTTTCCACAATGTCAACTCGGTCAACATCGATCCGTATCTGGACAACGAGAGCAACGGTCTTTATTCTTATTTGATTGAACAGAAGCGCTGCGGGCGGATCCGTCACCTCGGATTTTCCGTCCACGGAGATTATGAAATCACGAAACGCTTTCTGGAAGCCTACGGGCAGGATATCGAGTTCTGCCAGATTCAGCTCAACTGGATCGACTACGACTATCAGGAGGCAAAGCGCAAGATCGAGCTGCTGGGCGAGTACGGGATTCCGGTCTGGGTCATGGAGCCGCTGCGGGGCGGCAAGCTGGCCACGCTGGCGGAGGAATACGCTGCGAAGCTGAAGGCAATGCGGCCGGACGAGTCGGTTCCGGGATGGGCATTCCGTTTCCTGCAGACCATCCCGATCATCTGTGTGACGCTCTCCGGCATGTCGAATATGGAACAGTTGAAACAGAATATTGAGATATTCCGGACGGAGGAGCCGCTCACAAAGGCGGAGTGGGACGGCCTGATGGCAGTGAAGGATGAGATGTTCAATGAGAAGACGCTTCCCTGCACGGCCTGCCGGTACTGCACGAGCTACTGTCCGCAGGGGCTGGACATTCCGAATCTGATTTCGGCGTACAACGACCAGGCGCTGACCAGCGGGGAACTGGCGGTACCGGCATGGCTTCTGGGACCGACGCCGGAGGAGAAATGGCCGTCCGCCTGCATCGGATGCAGGAGCTGTGAGGCGGTATGTCCGCAGGAGATCAGGATCTCCGAGATGATGTCCGCATTTGCGGCGGCGATTCAGCGGTAGGACGGATGAAAAGCCGGCGTGCGGGAGATAATGAAAAAATAGATTGATATTTGGCTTTACATTGTTTATAATTATGCACGTTGAGTATTGGCGCATTGATTGCTGAATTGATAGACAAAACAGAACCATGGAGGAAAGAGAATGTACGGAACAGAGGAAATTCGACTTGTTGACCCCGAGGTGGCGGACGCGATTGACGCGGAGCTGCGCCGCCAGAATGACCACATCGAGCT
>JAJQBV010000220.1 GCA_021203115.1 Clostridiales bacterium
ATTTGTTATGGCAGAGTTGATGCGGGGTCTGAAACGATCCCATAGATGTACGGAGGTGTCCGCGGCCAACATCGGTGAGAAAGTCACCGTGATGGGCTGGGTACAGCGCAGAAGGAATCTGGGAAGTCTGATTTTTATTGATCTGAGAGACCGTTCCGGTCTGCTGCAGATTGTATTCGATGAAACAAACGTCGGCGCGGAAGGGTTTGCCAGGGCAGGCACGCTGCGCAGTGAGTATGTCGTTGCGGTGGAGGGAACGGTACAGAAGCGTTCCGCCGCGGTCAATGAGAGCTTAAAGACCGGCGATATCGAGGTGATCGCGGAGACGCTGCGGATTCTCTCGGAGTCGGAGACGCCGCCGTTCCAGATTGAGGAGAACTCGCAAACCCGGGATGAGGTGCGCTTAAAATACCGCTATCTGGATCTGCGCCGGCCGGACATCCAGCGCAATCTGATGCTCCGCAGCAGGGTAGCCTATCTGCTCCGGGAGTTCATGGCGAAGGAAGGATTCTTAGAGATTGAGACACCGGCACTGACAAAGTCCACACCGGAGGGCGCCCGGGATTATCTGGTGCCCAGCCGCGTGCATCCGGGCAGTTTTTACGCGCTGCCCCAGTCGCCGCAGCTGTTCAAACAGCTGCTGATGTGTTCCGGCTACGACCGGTATTTCCAGATCGCAAAGTGCTTCCGCGATGAGGATCTGCGGGCGGACCGTCAGCCGGAGTTCACGCAGGCGGATATGGAGCTATCCTTTGTGGATGTGGACGATGTGATCGATGTCAATGAGCGTTTGCTTCAGTATGTGTTTAAGGAGGCGATCGGCGTGGATGTACAGTTGCCGATTCCCCGGATGACATGGCAGGAGGCGATGGATCGTTACGGCTCTGACAAACCGGATACCCGCTTCGGGATGGAGCTGGTGGATGTGTCCGGGGTCGTCCGAGACTGCGGATTCGGCGTGTTTACCGGCGCACTGGAAAACGGCGGCAGTGTCCGCGGAATCTGCGTTCCGGGAATGGGCGATCTGGGCCGGAAGCAGGTGGACAAGCTGACAGAGCTGGCAAAGACCTACGGCGCGAAGGGACTGGCTTATATCCAGTGCAAGAGTGACGGCACGATCAAATCCTCTTTCTCAAAGTTCTTTACGGAAGAGGGGCTGCAGGAGCTGATCGATGCCATGGGCGGAAAGAGCGGAGACCTGCTTTTGTTTGCCGCAGATAAAAATAAAGTCGTCTGGGATGTGCTCGGCGCGCTGCGCCTTCACATGGGGAAGGAGCTCGGCCTGATGGATCCCGGCAAGTTCAATTTCCTTTGGGTGACGGAGTTCCCGCTTCTGGAGTGGTCCGACGAGGAGGAGCGTTTTAAGGCGATGCATCATCCGTTTACGATGCCGATGGAGGAGGATTGGGACAAGATCGATTCCGATCCGGGTTCCGTTCGGGCGAAAGCATATGATATTGTATTAAACGGCGCGGAGATGGGTGGCGGTTCCGTCCGTATCCACCAGAATGATATTCAGGAAAAAATGTTTGAGGTGCTCGGCTTCACGCAGGAGCAGGCTTGGAATCAGTTCGGCTTTCTTCTGGAGGCATTCAAGTATGGCGTGCCGCCTCACGCGGGGTTGGCCTACGGGCTGGACCGCATGGTCATGCTTATGGTACAGGCAGAGTCGATTCGCGATGTCATTGCGTTTCCGAAGATGAAAGACGCATCCTGTCTGATGACCGATGCGCCGAATACAGTGGATGAGAAGCAACTGAGAGAGCTGGGGCTTGCGATTTTGCCTCAGGGCGAGGACGAATAATCTGCGTTTGACAGGAAAGATGTTGTGATATGTCAAAATATACGAAGGGAATCCTCGTCACGGTGGCGGGGGCGGCCTGTTGGGGAATTTCGGGAACCTGCACGCAGTACCTCTGCTCCGTGCAGGGGGTAAATTCCGTCTGGCTGACGCAGATTCGCCTGATTTTTGCGGGGCTGATACTGGTCTGCTTCGGATTTCTGACGGAGAGAGAGCGGTTTCGGGAATTCACGCACACGCCGAAGGATTTTTGCTACTGTATCGCCTTTGGTGTCTGCGGCCTGATGTTTACCCAGTATGCCTATACGACCTCCATCTCAAAGACGAATTCCGACACAGCCACGGTGCTGCAGTATTTTTCCGTGGTTATTGTTCTGGTCGTTAGCTGCATCATGGCCCGGAAACGGCCGGTTTTCCGCGAGATACTGGGAATTTTTTCCAGCATTATAGGAATTTTTCTTGTGACGACCCACGGGAACTTTTCCTCGCTCTATATCTCACGGGAGGGATTTGTCTGGGGGATGCTCTCGGCGTTGGCCGCGGCGATCTATATCATGATGCCGCAGAAGCTGATGAAAAAGTGGGGAAGCATTCTGCCCATCGGATGGGGAATGTTTTTCGGAGGAATTGCTTTTTTCTTCCTCATGCGTGTGTGGCGGATTCCGATGTTCTTTGACCGGGAGATTGTTCTGGGATTGATTTTTATCATTCTGGTGGGAACGGTCTGTGCGTTTGTCCTGTTTCTGATGGGGACGACGATGATCGGCGCTGCCAGAGGAAATATGATCGGCTGTGTGGAGCCGCTGGTGGCGACGCTGACTTCGGCGGCGGTGCTGCATACGGTTTTTATGCCGGTGGATATTCTGGGGTTTGTGTTTATCCTGGCGACGGTGTTTGTGTTGGCGAAGAAGTAGGACTGCGGATGGCGTGAGCCCGGTTTCATACGGGGAGAGATACGGGGCAAAAAGATAACGGAGAGATGAGATATGAGCGGAAATGAGCGGAGACAGGAAATCAGCCGGCTGCTGGCCGGTGCAGATCATGCGGTTTCGGGAAAGGAGCTGGCGGAGCGTTTTGCGGTGAGCCGTCAGGTTATCGTTCAGGATATCGCTCTGCTCCGCGCAAACGGGGAGCAGATCGTCTCCACAAACCACGGATATCTGATGCCGGTGAAGTCACAGGTCAGCCGGGTATTTAAAGTATACCACACGGATGAACAGATGGAGGAGGAGCTCGCGCTTGTCGTAGACCATGGCGGCACGGTACAGGATGTGTTTGTCTACCATAAGACATACGGCGTGATCCGCGCAGACCTCAATATCCGTTCGCGTCTGGATATCCGCCGTTTCTCGGATGATATCCGGACAGGGAAGTCCGCTCCGCTGAAAAATATTACGTCGGGCTACCACTATCATACGGTGATTGCCCCGAGTGAGGAGAGATTGGATCTGATCCAGCGGGAGCTGGAGGAGCATCATTTTCTGGCGCAGCTGCTGGACTATGAACCGGTAGATTTTTGGAAGGATGTGTGAACCCCGGAGAGGGAAGGTGCGTTTTGCAGGAGAACTATTTAGATGAGGCGTTAACTGAATACGGCAGATCCGATTATTACCCCTTCCACATGCCGGGACACAAACGGCAGCGGTTGGGGGATTTTTTGCCGGAGGAGATCGATATCACGGAGATCGAGGGATTTGATAATCTGCATCATGCGGAGGGGATTCTCCGGGAGGGGCAAGAGCGGTTGGCGCGACTTTTCGGTGCGGACGAAAGCTTTTATCTGGTAAACGGAAGCACGGCGGGAATCCTTGCGGCGGTCTGCGGATGTATCCGGAAAGGCGACCGCATTCTGATCGGGAGAAACTGCCACAAGGCGGTGTACCACGCGGCGTATCTCATGGAGGCGAAGGCGGAGTATCTGTATCCGGAGCCGACGGACTTCGGGATACAGGGGAGCATTGCGCCCGGGCAGGTGGAGAAAATGCTGGCAGAGCGGAAGGATGTGCGCGCGGTGGTTATCACCTCGCCCACCTATGACGGTGTCGTTTCGGATATTCGCGCGATTGCGGAGATTGTTCACGGGTATGGGATTCCGCTCATTGTGGATGAGGCGCACGGGGCGCATTTCGGCTTTTCGGAAGGGTTTCCCCAAAAGGCGATCGCGCTGGGAGCGGACCTCTGTGTGGAGAGTCTGCACAAGACGCTGCCGTCCTATACGCAGACGGCTGTTTTACATATGATGAGGGGGGACAATCCTGCCTTTGGGGCGAACGTAGCGGTCGGGAAGGCAGATTTCCGCTTTGACGCCCGCTGGGTGCGACGGTACCTCGGTATTTTCCAGTCTTCCTCGCCCTCCTATGTGTTGATGGCGGGGATGGACCGGTGTGTCCGGATGATTGAGCAGGACAGGATCCTGTATGCAAAACCGGAGACCAGACCGGAAAGCCGGTTCGAGCAGTTTGAGGATCGGCTGCGGGAATTCTATGAAAAGTGTGCGGGATTCCGCTTTGTGCAGGTGTTTCCCTATATGGAATCCGGCTGCAAGGCCGACTCCGAAGATCGGAGAAAAGGCCGCCTGTATGAGCAGCGGGACATGGCGCAGGGGATTTTTGCGAAGGATAATTCCAAAATTCTCATCTCCGCGCAGCGGGCAGGGCTTCACGGGCAGCAGCTCTATGGCCGGCTGCTGGAGAAATATCATCTCCAGATGGAGATGGCTGCCGGACATTATGTGACGGCGCTGACGAGTATTATGGACACGGAGGAGGGGTTTGCCCGACTGTATGCTGCGCTGAAAGAGATTGAGGATGCTGCGATTGAGCGAGAGAAGATTTGTACGGCGGGAGTGAGTGGCGGAGATATTGCATGGATCGTGAATTGTATAGATGAGGAGAAAAGCCGGGACGCGTGCGGAGAGGGAAAGAACCGGGATAGTATGGAGAAGGAAGACTGGTTGGCGCCGTGTCGGCTTTATAGCGCTCGGGAGAAAATCATGGAGCTTGCGGAGGCCATCGATGCGAAGAAGGAAGACCTGCCGATGGATCAGTCCGCGGGTCGGATATCCGGCGAGTTCGTCTGGCTGTATCCGCCCGGAATCCCGATTCTCGTGCCCGGTGAAGTGATCACGGAGGAAGTGATCGGAATGATTGCGGATTGTCGGTCGCGGCATATGAATGTGCAGGGGATGGAGGATCCGGACGGGGAGAGGATTTGGGTGCTTCTGTCATAGCGGCAAAAAAGCGTTATCATATGGG
>JAJQBV010000196.1 GCA_021203115.1 Clostridiales bacterium
CGGTGCGGGATGACCGGGGATTGACCTCGATCACATAGACCTCGCCGTTCATAACGATAAACTGTATGTTAATCAGTCCCACCACATGGAGCGCCTGCGCCAGCCGCTTCGTGTAGTCGACAATCACACGCTTCACCTCATCCGAGATCGTCGGCGCCGGGTAGACCGAGATGCTGTCGCCGGAATGGACGCCGGTGCGCTCAATGTGCTCCATAATGCCCGGGATCAGGATGTCCGTCCCGTCGCAGACCGCGTCGACCTCGATTTCCTTGCCCATCAGATATTTGTCGATGAGGATCGGGTGATCCTGCGCGATCTTGTTGATATTATCAATAAACTCCACGATCTCGTCATCGTTGAATGCGATGTGCATTCCCTGTCCGCCGAGGACATAGGACGGCCGCACCAGCACCGGATACTCCAGACGGTTCGCAACCTCCTTCGCCTCCTGCGCGGTATAAACCGTGCCGCCTGCCGCACGCGGAATCTGCGTTTTCTGCAGAATCTGATCGAAGAGCTCACGGTCCTCCGCCGCATCCACATCCTCCGCCTTCGTTCCGAGGATGGGCACGCCCATCTTCATCAGATGCTCTGTGAGCTTGATGGCCGTCTGCCCGCCGAACTGCACCACCGCGCCGTCCGGCTTCTCCACACGAACCACATTCTCCACATCTTCCGGCGTCAGCGGTTCAAAATAAAGCTTGTCCGCGATGTCAAAATCCGTGGATACCGTCTCCGGATTATTGTTGATGATGATCGTCTCATACCCGGCTTTTGCAAAGGACCATGTGCAGTGTACCGAGCAGAAATCAAACTCAATACCCTGTCCGATCCGGATCGGGCCGGAGCCGAGAACCAGAATCTTTTTCCGGTCAGTCGTGCCGTCCGCCTCATCCTCCCCGTCGAAGCAGGAATAATAGTACGGCGTCGCCGCCGCGAACTCCGCCGCGCAGGTGTCCACCATCTTAAAGGAGGCCGTGATACCGTTCTCATAGCGCATATTTTTCACATAGGCTTCGCTCTTGCCGGTCAGCCGCGCGATCACCTTGTCCGGGAACTCGATCCGCTTCGCCTCTTTTAACAGCTCCACCGTCAGAGGCTCGCTGATCAGGCGCCGCTCCATCTCCGCAATGATGGCAATCTTGTCGATAAACCACCGGTCAATCTTCGTCAGCTCATAGATTGCGTCGTAGGACATGCCGCGGTGACAGGCCTCGGCGATGACCCAGATTCTGCGGTCATCCACCACCTTCAGCTTCTCAACCAACTGGTCGTAGGAGAGATCCCGGTACTCCATGGTAAACAGGCTGTCCACATTCTGCTCCAGAGAGCGGATGGCCTTCATCAGGGCGCCCTCAAAGTTCGTGCAGATGCTCATCACCTCGCCGGTCGCCTTCATCTGCGTGGTCAGCGTCCGCTTCGCCGTGATAAATTTATCAAAGGGGAGACGTGGAATCTTGACAACATAATAATCCAGCATCGGCTCGAAGCTGGCATAGGTCTTCTGTGTGACCGCGTTTTTGATCTCGTCCAGCGTATAGCCGATCGCAATCTTGGCCGCCACCTTCGCGATCGGGTAGCCCGTCGCCTTGGAGGCCAGCGCAGAGGAACGGCTCACGCGGGGATTCACCTCGATGACACAGTACTCAAAGCTGTCCGGATGCAGGGCATACTGGACATTGCAGCCGCCGGTGATCCCCAGCTCCGTGATGATATTCAGCGCCGAGGAGCGGAGCATCTGGTACTCCTTATCGCTCAGCGTCTGGGAGGGAGCCACCACGATGGAATCGCCCGTGTGGACGCCCACCGGATCAATGTTCTCCATGTTGCAGACCGTGATGCAGTTGCCGGCGGCATCCCGCATCACCTCATACTCGATCTCCTTCCAGCCCGCGATGCAGCGCTCCACCAGCACCTCGCCGACGCGGCTTAAGCGCAGGCCGTTTGTCAAAATCTCGACCAGCTCCGCCTCATTGTTCGCGATGCCGCCGCCGCTGCCGCCCAGTGTGAAGGCCGGACGGAGCACGACCGGATAGCCGATCGTATTCGTAAAACGGATGCCCTCCTCAACGGAATGCACAACCTCAGAGGCTGCACAGGGCTCTCCGATCTTTTCCATGGTATCTTTAAATGCCTGCCGGTCCTCCGCGCGGAAGATTGTCTCCGCCGTCGCACCGATCAGTTTGATTCCGTTTTCCTTTAAGAATCCGTACTCCTCCAGCTCCATGCCGATGTTTAAGCCCGCCTGGCCGCCGAGGGTCGGCAGAACCGCATCCGGTTTTTCGATGAGAAGGATTTTCTTCAGGACATCCACGGTCAGCGGCTCGATGTAGACCTGATCCGCGATCTGCTTGTCCGTCATGATCGTGGCCGGGTTGGAATTGACCAAGCAGACCTCGACGCCCTCCTCTTTCAGAGCACGGCATGCCTGCGTACCGGCATAGTCAAACTCCGCCGCCTGTCCGATGACGATGGGGCCGGAACCGATGACCATTACTTTTTTGATCTCTGGATTTTTAGGCATTGCGCTTCCCTCCCATCATATTTAAAAACACATCGAAAAGGTACCCGGAATCCTGCGGGCCGGGGCATGCCTCCGGATGGAACTGCACCGTGTAAATATTTTTCCCGATATAGCGCAGCCCCTCATTCGTGCCGTCGTTGACATTGACAAAAGCCGGAACCGCCACGTTGGGATCCAGATGCTCCGTATCCACCACATACCCATGGTTCTGGGAGGAAATGTACACCCGGCCGGTCTTTAAATCCTTCACCGGATGGTTCCCGCCGCGGTGTCCGTATTTCAGCTTGTGCGTATCCGCTCCCGTGGCCAGCGCCATGAGCTGATGCCCCAGACAGATCGCAAAAATCGGCACGTCCGACTTATAGAGCTTCCGAACCTCGTCGATGATCGCGCCGCAGTCCTTCGGGTCGCCCGGACCGTTTGAGAGCATGATGCCGTCCGGCTTCGCCGCGAGAATCTCCGCCGCCGGTGTCCGCGCCGGATAGACTGTGACCTCGCATCCCCGCTCGTTTAAGGAGCGGGCGATATTCCGCTTCGCCCCCACATCCAGAAGCGCGACCTTATAACCGTCCCCCGGAAGGGTGTATTTCTCTTTGCAGGTAACCTTATCCACCACATTTCCGGTGGTATATGCCTTCAGCTTCGGGAGGACCTCGTCCAGATCATAGTTCTCATTCGTCGTGATCATCCCGTTCATGGTTCCCTTTTCGCGGAGAATCTTTGTCAGGGCGCGGGTGTCAATGCCCGCAACGCCGGGAATGTCGTATTTTTTCAGGAAATCCTGTATCGTGCCCTCACAGCGGAAATTGCTCGGCATCCGGGACAGCTCCCGCACAATATACCCGTCCGGCCACGGCCGCTCCGACTCCATATCCGGCGTAATGCCGTAGTTGCCGATCAGCGGATAGGTCATAACCACTGCCTGTCCGGCGTAGGACGGATCGGTCAGGACCTCCAGATATCCGGTCATGGAAGTGTTAAATACGATCTCGCTGACGATTTCGCGCGTGGAGCCGATGCTGGTGCCGGCGAACACCGTCCCGTCTTCTAAAATCAGAAATGCTCTCATTCGTTGTCCCCTTTCCTTCCTCAGAAGACGCGGCAAGGATATCCTCCTCGCCGCTTTTGGTTCATCTGCTTACTCGATTTTTGTCTTTCCGCCCATATACGGCTGAAGCGCCTTCGGAATATTGACCGTCCCGTCTGCGTTCAGATTGTTCTCCAGAAATGCGATCAGCATCCGCGGCGGAGCAACCACCGTATTGTTCAGCGTATGCGCGAAATAGCGTTCGCCGTCGCTGCCCTTCACACGAATCCGCAGCCGTCTCGCCTGCGCGTCGCCCAGATTGGAACAGCTTCCCACCTCAAAGTATTTCTGCTGGCGGGGCGACCACGCCTCCACATCGATGGATTTCACCTTCAGATCCGCCAGATCGCCGGAGCAGCACTCCAGCGTGCGGACCGGAATATCCATGCTGCGGAACAGCTCTACCGTGTACTGCCACAGCTTGTCAAACCACATGGGAGACTCCTCCGGCCTGCAGACAACGATCATCTCCTGTTTCTCAAACTGGTGGATGCGGTATACCCCGCGCTCCTCGATGCCGTGCGCGCCCTTCTCCTTGCGGAAGCAGGGAGAATAGCTGGTCAGCGTCTTCGGCAGCTCATCCTCCGGAATCATCTCATCGATGAAGCGCCCGATCATGGAGTGCTCGGATGTGCCGATCAGGTAGAGGTCCTCGCCCTCGATCTTGTACATCATGGCATCCATCTCGTCAAAGCTCATCACGCCGGTCACGACATTGCTGCGGATCATAAACGGAGGAATGCAGTAGGTAAATCCCTTGTCAATCATAAAATCTCTGGCATAAGCCGTCACCGCGGAATGCAGGCGCGCGATATCTCCCTGAAGATAATAGAAACCGTTGCCCGCCACCTTCCGGGCCGCGTCCAGATCAATCCCGTTGAACCTTTCCATAATGTCCGTGTGATACGGAATCTCAAAATCCGGCGTCACCGGCTCCCCGAACCGCTCCACCTCCACGTTCTCGCTGTCGTCCTTCCCGATGGGAACGGAGGGGTCGATGATATTTGGAATGGTCATCATGATGGTCCTGACCTTTTCCTGAAGCTCGCTCTCCGACGTCTCCAGCTCGGACAGACGCCCCGCGTCCCGCGCCACCTGCTCCTTTAAGGTCATCGCCTCATCCTTTTTCCCCTCTTTCATAAGGGCGCCGATCTGCTTGGAGATCTTGTTGCGGTTTGAGCGAAGGCTGTCTGCCTCCTGCTGCGCCGCCCGCGCCTGCGCGTCGAGCTCAATCACCTCATCGACCAGCGGCAGCTTGCGGTCCTGAAACTTATTGCGAATGTTCTGTTTTACGATTTCCGGGTTTTCTCTGAGAAATTTTATGTCTATCATAACAATCCGTCTTCCCTTTCTGTCCTAATTTCTCCCTATCCTTACCGATTATACAC
>JAJQBV010000195.1 GCA_021203115.1 Clostridiales bacterium
GTCCCTATTACATCTTCCCCATCGTCCGCATCTTTTAAATTTAACGGCAAATCCTTCTCCGACAGCCATTCCCTTATTTCATCTGCCGGGATGTTCACTGCGCCCTCAATACTGCCCCAACGAAACGTGTCACTCGGACGAATGTCAATGATCATCCGCTCTGACATCTTTATCTTTAATAACTCACTTATCTCAATTTCCATGTCGCCATATTGATAATACATAAAACCTCCGCCATCATTATTTCCTACCATATTACTAGGCATTACACGAATTTTATACCCGTGATGGGTATATGTCAAGAAAATGTCATCTCTTCACAGAAAATTAACAGAAGTACGGTTACCAATAAGATGTCGCACATCCCCACAAAGTGTCATGCTTTTATTTTTTTTGCACTTATCCCACTATTCATATTGATATAGTATGTTAAGGGTGATAGAATAAGTGCGTCGGATTTCAGACTGATGACGGAACGCATCAGGAGAACGGGGTTGTGTATCCGGGACATACGGCCGTGTACGCCGTACCGGCAGTATTTGGCACTACCCCAAAACGAGGGAGGATGAATTATATGAATTTTGTATTTATTTCGCCGCAGTTTCCGCGCACTTACTGGAATTTCTGCGACCGGCTGAATAAAAACGGTGTAACTGTGCTCGGAATCGGGGACACGCCCTATGACGAACTGCCGATTGAGTTAAAAAACTCGCTGACGGAATATTATCGTCTGGACACGCTGGAGGATTACGATCAGATGCTTCGGGCAATCGGCTTTTTCACCTTTAAATACGGAAAGATTGACTGGATTGAGTCCAACAACGAATACTGGCTCGAGCAGGACGCGAGGCTTCGGACGGATTTTCATGTCACGACCGGCGTGCAGGCGGATGAAGTCAGGCGCTTTAAAAGCAAATCAGGGATAAAAGCCTACTACCGGGAAGCCGGCGTGCCGACCGCGCGCTGCCACAAAGTGACGACCATCGAAGCGGCGAATGCCTTCCTCGTAGAGGTCGGCTTCCCCGTGATCGTAAAACCGGAAGGCGCTGGCCTGGCAGACCGTTTTTCATCAAAATCTAAATATAGTACTCCAATTCAATCTCCGTATTTTTGAAGAATTCCTTATAAATTGCCTCCCGGATCCGGATAAATTCTCCGCCGTTTCTGCTGCGCGGCCTGCTCATCCCTACCAAAATCTCTTTTTTAATCTCCCCCGGATTTTTTCCCATAATCAGGATTCGATCACTTAAGAAAATCGCCTCATCAATGTCGTGAGTAATCAATATCATCGTTGTCTTTTTTCGCTGCCAGATGCGAAGCACCTCATCCTGCATATTAATCCGTGTAAGGGCATCCAGCGCGCCGAAAGGCTCATCGAGCAAAAGCACGGACGGCTCGTTGATCAACGCGCGGGCAATACTCACTCTCTGCTGCATGCCGCCGGAGAGCTGCTGCGGCAGCGCTTTCTCGAACCCATTCAATTCTACGATGTCGATATACTGTTTTGTCAGCTCTGCCTTCTTATCTTTATCCAAATCCCTGTGAATGCCGAAACGGATATTCCCTTCCACAGACAGCCACGGAAACAGCCGCGACTCCTGAAAGATCATCCCCGTATCCACCGACGGCCGCTCTACAAGCCTATCTCCGATAAAGATACTGCCTTCCGTTGGGCTCTCCAGACCCGCTATCATTCGAAGCAACGTACTTTTTCCGCAACCGCTCGCCCCGACAATACTGATAAACTCTCAGCTTTCAATTGTTAGGTTTATTCTCTGGAGCACCTCCAGTTGTCCGTCATCCAGAGGATAAACTTTTTTTACATCTTTTATTCTTAATTCTTTCTCCGTATTCAAACTGCTTCTCCTGGCCAATCCGTTTCTCAATGTCCCCAGAAAATCACCACATCGTTTAATTTTCTCAGCAGTACATCAAATACATATCCGAGCAGTCCGATGACCGCTATGCCGATCAGCAGCGAAGCCGGCTGCGCCATCTCCCGGCTGTATGTGATCAGAAATCCGATACCCGCGGATGCGGCGATCATCTCCGCGGCAACCACACAGGTCCATGCAGAGCTGACGCCCAACCGCAATCCGGTAAAAATGGATGGGAGCGCCGCCGGAAGTATAATCTGAAAGAGAGTTGTAATTCTGTTCTTTTCCAAAACTCTGCCGACTTCAAGCAATCCGGAATCCGCCTCGCGGATCCCCTGCATCGTGTTCAGCAATACCGGCCAGAACGATCCGAATACAATCACCGCCACTTTTGACTGCTCGCCAATCCCCATCCATAAAATGAAAAACGGAATCAACGCGATCGCCGGAATCGGCCGCAGCACTCCGACCGGGATCTCTACAATCTTTCCCACCGGGCGGAACAGAGCGGCGAAAACTCCCAGAAGAAATCCGGAAGCAGCGCCGATCAGATAGCCTTTCACTACGCGCAGCAGGCTGACCCTGATATGTTTCCACAGCGTTCCTTTCACGATCATCTGCGCCAAAGTATTCCATACTTTCTGCGGGCTCGGCAGAACAGACTGGTTGATCAGATTTCTATTGCTGCAGACATACCACAAAACCAGAATGACGATCGGGACAATCCAGACCAGCAAAAACTCTATCGGTTTCCTTTTCATCTCACTACTGTCCTTTCCGCTGCGGCTCTGCGCCGTGCCTTCGGTTTCAAGCCGCAGCATTCCGATTTTGACTTATTCTTCCAACAAAGCATCCGTGAACTGCGTGTCGATATATTGCTCTATATCCACCTCTTCACTGATAATTCCGTATTGATAGCTCTTCTCTGCCCCAAGCTTCAATGCTTCAATTTTTTCATCCGTAAGAGGCACGGAGCTATCAGCCTTTTCAAGGCTTATCAGAATCGCATCCGAATTGTCCGCCCCGAAATAATCCGCCGTCAGTTCTGCGGCCTCTTCTTTGTTCTCCTGAGACCATTCCGACGCTCTGTTCAGTGCCCGCAGGACTTTCGCCACTGTTTCCGTATTTTCTGCAATATAAGTCGAAGAACTGGAAATCGGGCATACAAAGGTTCGGATGTCCGATGTGTCCGCAAGGATTGTAATTCCATCATAGCTGGCCGCAGAAGAAACATACGGTTCCCACATAACCGCAGCATCCACATCTCCGTCTACCAGCGCATTGACTTCATCGTTGCCGGATAGATTAATAATCTCCACATCATCCTCCGTCAGGCCGCCTGCCTCCAGATATTCGTACAGCAGCGGCTGAATATTCGTGCCGAACGGTACCGTGACTGTCTTTCCGGCAAGGTCAGAAAATTCCTGAATATCCGCATCATCCCGCACGACCAGAGCATTGATTTCGTCAGAGGTGTTGTATGTTCCGATCGCTACAATATCCACACCATTCAAAATCGCATTTAAAAACGGCAGATCGCCGGTTTCCACAATATCCAATTCTCCGGCTGTATAAGCCTCCACCTCCGTTGCCCCGGTTGTGAAAGCGGTCAGCTCCACATTCAATCCCTCTTCCTCAAAATAGCCGTTTTCCAACGCCACGACCGGAAGGACATGGTTGGTCAGCATCCCCAGCCTAACAGTGACAAGTTCCTCTGCATCTTCGCACTCGACTGTCTCCGTATCAGTTTCCGATTCCTCCGCCGCGACGCTGCTCTCTTCTATGTTCTCTGCATCATCGGACTCTCCCGATGCCGCCGTCCCGCATCCGGCAAGAAGGCCGAATGCCAATGTACCCGCTGCTATGAAAGATATCATTTTTTTCTTCATCATTTTCCTCCTTCGCGCACTGCGCTCATATCATATAATTTGTTCATCATCCTCTGTGTTTCTGTTCATTTTCATTTATTACCAGCCTGTCCAGATGCTTTAAGATCGGATGTTTCTCCTCCTCTTCTGCTCGCCGCTTCTCAAAGCTTTCCTCCCTGAGTTCGGTCGGCTCAATGAGCCAGACAGCCGACAGGTCAATGCTGCCCAGATGTTTCTGTGTCCATTGGTAGGCTCTTTCAAACTCCCGCCCCGCAATAATCGAGCGATAGGGAATTCCTTTAATCTGATAGCTTACCCCTCCGTTCAGAACAGCAACGGCAACGGATTTGCGAAACCAGATGCTGTTTACCATGTTTCGATTCGTCTGTGAAGACTCAATAAGCTCCAGATATTCCAGATATCCATCCTCATTGACACGGATGGATCCCTTAAAAACTACATCCGGATTTCCTACCCTGTATGTTGTCGCCAGCACTTTCCGGGTTTCAGGATCATCCAGTAATTTTATTATTTCCTCAGATAATTGAATCGCCATATCACACCTCCCGCACTCTCGACAAATCCGTATCCGGATGGTTTCCGCACCGCCTGTAATTATCCATGTCGACCGATATGCCATACTTCCCGCGCAGATCATCCAATCCTTTGGCCAGCTTCACATAATATTCCAGGGACGGGTAATCTGGTCAAAAAATACCGAGCCGGGCGCTATATTCCAGACACAGGCCACCGGACTGACTCCGTGGCGGGCAAGCTCTTCCGCTTCCTCCAGCACCTTTTCGAGTGCCTCCTCCTCTGTGGCGAATCCTCTGGGTTTCGCCATCTCCACGCCTGCCACCAGACCGGTATTCACATAGCCTCTGCCGAAGATATCCACTGCCTGATACAGGCGTTCCTTCCACTCCTGATATCCGATCTTCGCCGCTTTTCCCGGACAGATCCAATTGAACAATTCTTCATTCAGCACTTCAATATCCGCGGTGTAACTCATCAAGCCGGTCTCATCGTGAATCCGCTGCAACTGCTTTTTGCTGAACGCCGTTCCGATCAGCTGGCTCGGAAACCGCCTGCCGCCGAAGTTTTTTCCAACCACCTTCAAAATATTGATGTACTGTTCTACCTCGCCGTCCAGCAGTTCTTCCCCGTCCAGGATGCTTCCGCCTGTCAGAAACACGCTCGTATAC
>JAJQBV010000207.1 GCA_021203115.1 Clostridiales bacterium
ATCGCGGTGGCGCGGATGCGGGCGTTGAGTGTGGTGATGATCTTTATGCTGCCGTCGAGTATCCTAACAAAGGGAATTCTGCGGGGCGGCGGAGATACGACATTTCTTATGGTCGCGGATGTGGTTTTCCTGTGGGCGGTCAGTGTCCCGCTCGGCTGGTGCGCGGGGATTCTGTGGGGACTGTCTCCGTTCTGGATTATGTTCTTTATGAGAATAGATAATATATTTAAATTGGTCATTTGTCTGTTTCGGATGCATCGCGGCCGATGGATCAAGCAAATCCGCACGGATCCGTAGGAAGGATGTTGGCAAAAAATCAATATAAACGGTGTGATCGGATCGGGATTGCGCGGCCTATGTGGCTGCGCAATTTCTTTTTGTGCGCCCTCTTTTTTGGTTGCATTTGAAATACAGCTGTGCTATAATGCCTAAATGACTGTGGACGGCGAAACTCTGCCTTTTTTGCCGTATCCCGATAGAAACGGAAGGAGATCATTTTCGAGCGATGAGTGTACAGGTTACGAATTTAGAAGAGAAAAACATGGTTCAGCTTACCATTGAGGTGTCCGCGGAGGAGCTGGAGAAGGCGCTGCAGAGCGTATACAACAGACAGAAGAAGGATTTCAGCATCCCCGGATTCCGCAAGGGCAAAGTGCCGCGCTACATGATTGAGAAGATGTACGGGCCGGCTGTTTTTTATGAGGATGCGGTAAACGATCTGATTCCGGGAGCTTACAGCGACGCCGTGACGGAGAGCGGGCAGGATGTCGTTTCCCGCCCAACCATCGATGTGGTTCAGATTGAGAAGGGCAAGCCGTTTATTTTTACGGCAGATGTTGCGGTTCGCCCGGAGGTAACGCTCGGAAAGTATGCGGGGGTTACCGTCACGAAGGTTGACACTGCGGCGACCGAGGAAGAGGTCATGGCGCAGATCGACAAGGAGCGCGAGAACAACGCCAGAATCGTCAGCGTGGAGGGCCGTGCGATTGAGAGCGGCGACACAGCGGTGATCGATTATGAGGGCTTTGTGGATGGCGTTGCCTTTGAGGGCGGTAAGGATGAGAACCATTCTCTGGAGATCGGTTCCGGCAGCTTTATCCCCGGCTTCGAGGATCAGCTGATCGGGAAGAATGTGGGCGATGAGGTTGAGGTCAATGTTACCTTCCCGGAGGAGTACCACGCACCGGATCTAGCCGGAAAGGACGCAGTGTTCCAGGTGAAGATTCACGAGGTGAAGACGAAGGAGCTTCCGGAGCTGGATGACGAATTTGCTCAGGATGTCTCTGAGTTTGACACTGTTGATGAATATAAGGCAAGTGTGAAGACAAAAGTTGAGGAACGCAAGGCCGGCGATGCGAAGCGCGCACAGCAGGAGGAAGCGCTGCAGAAGATCGTGGAGAAGTCCAAGATGGACATCCCCGCGGCGATGATCGATACCCAGTGTGAGAATATGATCAACCAGTTTGCACAGCAGATGGCGCAGCAGGGACTCTCTATGGAGCAGTACTTCCAGTTTTCCGGAAGCACCATGGACCAGTTAAAAGAGCAGGTCCGCCCGGATGCGGAGTCGAGAATTAAGAATGAGCTTGTGCTGGATGCGATCGCAAAGGCGGAGAATATCGAGATCACGGATGAGGATATCGATGCGGAGCTGGAGAGCATGGCTGCCATGTATCAGATGGAGGCGGAACAACTGAAGGGATATATGGGCGAGGAGGAGAAGGAGAATATGAAGCTCGACCTCGCATCCCGGAAGGCGCTGGAGTTTGTGACAGAGAATATGAAGCCGCGCGCGAAAGCGAAGACGAAGGCGGAAAAGGAAGAGTAAGGAAGCGGAAAAAGAGGCCGAGTAAGGAGGCAGGATTATGAGTTTAGTACCTTACGTTGTGGAACAGACCAGCAGGGGAGAGCGCAGTTATGACATTTACTCCCGTCTGCTGAAGGACAGGATTATTTTTCTCGGTGAGGAGGTCAATGAGACGACGGCGAGCCTGACGGTGGCGCAGCTGCTCTTTTTGGA
Organism: Clostridiales bacterium; assembly: GCA_021203115.1. Classification (GTDB taxonomy): domain Bacteria; phylum Bacillota; class Clostridia; order Lachnospirales; family Lachnospiraceae; genus Eubacterium_I. The sequence goes on from JAJQBV010000207.1 coordinate 2,021, forward strand.
GTCCGAGGATCCGGGAAAGGATATCCAGCTTTACATCAATTCTCCGGGCGGGGTCGTGTCTGCGGGTCTGGCGATCTATGACACGATGCAGTATATCAAGTGTGATGTTTCCACGATCTGCATCGGGCTTGCGGCCAGCATGGGCGCGTTTCTGCTCGCCGGCGGTGCAAAGGGGAAGCGGTTTGCGCTTCCGAATGCGGAGATCATGATTCACCAGCCCTCCGGCGGTGCCAAGGGTCAGGCGACGGATATCCAGATCGTTGCGGAGAATATTTTAAAGACCAAAGAGCAGCTGAACCGTATTCTGGCACAAAATACAGGCAAGCCCTACGAGGTGATTGCCGCAGATACCGAGAGAGACAATTTTATGTCCGCGACGGAGGCTGTGGAGTACGGTCTCATTGACGCGGTGATCGAAAACAGGCAGTAAAGAGTGCCAAAACAGTTATCGGAGGCAGCATGGCGGGAAGAATGAATTCGGACAACCGGATCCGCTGTTCCTTCTGCGGAAAGACAGAGGGGCAGGTCAATAAGATGATCGCGGGTCCGAACGGGACATATATTTGTGATGAGTGTATCGAGATCTGCAATGAGATCCTTGAGGAGGATCAGATTCGCGGGGACGGCCGTGAGCAGGGACATTCGGAGTGGGAGATCAATCTCCTGAAGCCGGAGGAGATGAAGGCTTTTCTGGATGAGTATGTGATCGGACAGGAGCAGGCCAAAAAGGTTCTCTCGGTCGCTGTTTACAATCATTATAAGAGAATCATGGCCGGACCGGATCTGGATGTGGAGCTGCAGAAGAGCAATGTCCTGATGCTGGGGCCTACGGGTTCCGGAAAGACGCTTCTGGCGCAGACGCTGGCGCGGATTCTGAATGTACCCTTTGCCATCGCGGATGCGACGACACTGACGGAAGCCGGATATGTGGGTGAGGATGTGGAGAATATTCTCCTGAAGATTATCCAGGCGGCTGATTACGATGTGGAGCGCGCTGAGTACGGCATTATTTACATCGACGAGATCGATAAGATCACAAAGAAGTCTGAGAATGCTTCCATCACACGCGATGTCTCCGGCGAGGGCGTGCAGCAGGCTCTCCTGAAGATTCTGGAGGGAACGGTAGCGTCTGTTCCACCGCAGGGAGGTCGGAAGCATCCGCAGCAGGAGCTGATCTCCATCGACACGACGAATATTCTGTTTATCTGCGGCGGCGCGTTTCAGGGCATCGACCGCATTATCGAGAACAGGCTGGACCGGGGGACGATCGGGTTTAATTCGGAGCTGACGGCGAAAAATGATAAAAAGGTCAGTGAGCTTTTGCGGGAAGTTTTGCCGCAGGATTTTGTAAAATTCGGAATGATACCGGAGTTTATCGGTCGGGTTCCGATCACGGTCTCTCTGGACACGCTGGAGCGGGAGGATCTGATCCGCATCCTGACGGAGCCGCGCAACTCCCTGACCCGGCAGTATACCAAGCTTCTGGATCTGGACGGCGTGGAGCTGCAGTTTGAGGAGGATGCGCTGGAGGCGATCGCAGATCTGTCTCTGGAGCGCAAGACCGGCGCGAGAGGTCTGCGCGCGATCATGGAGAATGTCATGATGGACATCATGTACCGCATTCCCTCGGATGAACGCATCCGCAGGTGCACGATCACGAAGGCGCTGGTGGAAGGGCAGGATCCGCCGCTTTTGGAGTACAGCAAGTCGGCGTAAAAGTTTATATTACAGATTGGTATTGGGAGCGGGGCCGGTATTGGCTCCGCTCTTTTGGCAAGAGGATTTGGTCATGGTAATAAAAAACGTTTTGTTGGAGACGGTTTGCGGATACACAAGTAAGTTCCCGAAGAATACGAAGCCGGAGATTGCCTTCGCGGGGAAATCGAACGTGGGGAAGTCGTCGCTGATCAATGCGCTGGTGAACCGGAAATCTCTGGCGCGGACTTCCGGACAGCCCGGCAAGACCCAGACGATCAATTTTTACAATATTAATGACGCATTGTACCTGACGGATTTGCCGGGATACGGCTTCGCGAAGGTTTCCCCGAAGGAAAAGGAAAAGTGGGGACAGATGATCGAGCGCTATCTGCACACATCGAAGCAGCTTCGCGTGGTTTTTCTCCTCATTGATATCCGCCACGATCCTTCGGAAAACGACCGGATGATGTATGAGTGGATGGTTTATCAGGGGTTTCGCCCGATTATTATTGCGACGAAGCTGGACAAGATCAAGCGCAGCCAGACCGCGAAGCAGGTCAAAGCCATTCGGGACGGACTGGGTATGGACGCGGATGCCGTGATCCTTCCTTTCTCCGCTGAGACGAAGCAGGGGAGAGAGGAGATCTGGGAGCTGATTGAGGGAGTCTGCGAGGGGCAGTAAAATATGATAAAAAACAAGTATGTATTTACAGCGATTCTCCTGGCCGTGATCCTTTTGGCGGGACTCGGGCTTACATCCCTCTACGTCAAGCAGCAGGATGAGGCCGGGGAGGACGGGACGCTGACTGTGGTGACCTCCTTCTACCCCATGTATGTTGCGGCGGAGAATATCATCGGTGACTGCGAGGGCGTCTCTCTGGAGAATCTGAGCGAGCCGCAGACGGGATGCCTCCACGATTACCAGCTCACCACGGAGGATATGAGGCTTCTCGCCACGGCGGATGTGTTTATCATCAACGGCGGCGGGATTGAGAGCTTTCTCTCGGAGGTGGCGGAGGAGTATCCGGATCTGGTTATCATAGACGCTTGTGAGGATTTGGAGCTGTTGGACGATAATGCGCACGCGTGGATGAGCATCGGGCGGTATATGACACAGATTGAGACCATCTGCGCAGGCCTGATCACTGCGG
>JAJQBV010000229.1 GCA_021203115.1 Clostridiales bacterium
CCATAAAATAACCCCTCGCGTCGCCGTGAACGGTCGGCTCGATGACGTAGAGTCCGGCGATGCCGCCGGCGTTTTTTTTCACTTTAATTTGTCCCATGGAAGTGCACCTCGTATTCTTTACTTTTTTATTAAGATATTTTTACCCGAAAATATACAATCCCGCATTTCGGGAGAATGTGCTTTTCCGCACGCCGCTTTGACGGTACAGGCGAATCCGCCTGAGCTTCCCGGCGCCGAGCGCGTCCCCGAAGAGGCGAATCGCGGAATCATCCGGGAGGCCGTATGTCCCGGCAAACAATCTCGCCTGCCGCTGTTTTTCTTCGACGGCTCCCCGTATCGCCTGTTTGCTGTGGGTCAGCTTATACATAATGTAAGAGGGGCCGAACTTCCGCGCGCCCTGCTCGTTATCCCCATGCTGGCGGTAGAGAATGGTCGCCTCATCCAGATAAACGATTTCTCCGAACTGTGCGGCGATCAGCGCCGCCCACCAGTCGTGCATAACGACATCGGTCAGGTCTGTCACCTCGATCAACCGGTCGCGCAGCGCACGGTTGACCATCATCGTACAGCCCACCACGACATTGTCAAGCACCAGATGACCGGCAGAAAGATCCCCGCAGCACATCCTCTGATACCGGTTCATGCTGTCCGCAACCGGGCGAAGATCCTGATCCACGATCCGCAGGTCGCTGAAAACCAGCCGCGGAACTTCCGCTGTCCCTCCTGTGCAATCACAGAGTGCTTCCTTTTCCGCTCCTGTCATCGGATCACGAGACTCTGCTCCCCCGCTGCCGCGCATCCGCCGCAGCGTCTTCTCAATTTTATCCGGCAGCCACACATCGTCCTGATCACAGCACATGTACAGCGGCGCCTCCACCTGACGAAAGAGAAAGAAAAAATTATTCTTCGCTCCGCCGGAGGGCGCGCCCTCCACGCAGACAAACCTTTCCGGATACCGAATCGCATATTCCGCGATAACCGCCGCCGTCCCGTCTGTCGAGCCGTCGTCATGGATATACGCGGCCCAGCCGGTCTCGGACTGCGCCAGCAGCGAGTCCAACAGCTCGCCGAGATATTTTTCTCCGTTATATGCGGCGATCAAAATCGCTATCTTCTCTGTCTTATATCTCATATCAGAAACCCCGTCCTCGCATCTGCTTTCCGAGGCGATCATCATCGTCTGCAACTCTCGGTTTCCCCATGGCAGCCAATCGCTTTTTTCATCCTCACTTTCCGTCACCGGCGAACCATCCCCACTTTCGAAAATACTTCACTGCGGACTTCAGATGTTCGAGAAACAGCCTTTTGTCCTTATGGGAAGCCCGCTTCCACCTGTGAATCACGGCTGCGCCCGGAAAATACATGAGCTTTGACACCTGATTCACCCGCTTGCACAGGTCGGCGTCCTCCACATACATGAAAAACTTCTCGTCAAATCCGTGCAATTTCCGAAACAGCTCCGTCCGGATCACGAGAAAGCTTCCCTGCCCAAAGGGCACCTGAAACGGCTTCGAGTAATCCATATCCTGCATTGTGTGCCACTGATAACGCTTCCGAAAGACCTTTTTCCCGAACATGCGGACAAACAGATCCCACGCCGTCAGCTCTCTCCGGTAGACAGGCTGCAGATTGCCCTCCTCATCAAGAAGGCGGGGAATACACATCCCCACTTCCGGCCTTTCATCCATCCACGGCAAAATCGCCGCGAAAGGGTCGTCACGAAAAATAATATCCGGGTTTACAATCGCGTGGTACCGGGAATCCAGCCGGTCAAGCAGAAGATTGTTCGCGCACCCGAACCCCAGATTTTCCCCGGCAGGGATATAGCAAACCTGATCATTCCCCTCGATCTGTGCCAACAGATCCGCTCTGTCAGCGGCACAGTCACGCTCGCCGCTGCTGTTGTCCACAATGTAAACAAGGTAATCGGCGTCCGGCGCGGCATATTTCTTATAAGAAGAAATCGCCGTCGCCACGTCCCGGTAATTTTTGTACGCGACGATGGCGATCGTCAATTCACTCATAATCAATCTCTTTTAAATATCGGCCGAGGGCATCCTGCCATGTCGGCAGCGGTGTGAAGCCGTTCTGCACGAGCTTCGATTTGTCCAACCGGCTGTTAAACGGCCGCGCCGCCTTGGAAACCCCGTACTCCTGCGTGGTCACCGGCGTCACCACCAGACTCTCCCGGCCGTACCCGGCGTGCCCAAGCGCCGCCGCCTGCCGGAAAATCTCCACCGTAAAATCATACCAGCTGATGTAGCCGCCCTCGTTGGTCGCATGATAGTAACCGTATTTTTCCGTCTCAATCATATCCACCAGCAGCCGTGCAAGGTCGAGCGTGTAAGTCGGCGTGCCGATCTGGTCGGCAACCACACGCAGCTGGTCGTGCGTTTTTCCGACATTCAGCATGGTTTTGATAAAATTTTTCCCATTCACGCCGAAAACCCATGCGATGCGGACGATAAAAAACTTCTCCAGCAGCTCCGACACCGCCAGCTCGCCCTCCAGCTTCGTCTGCCCGTAGACATTCAGCGGTTTGTAGTCCGTGCAATCCGGCTGCCACGGCTCCTCGCCCTGTCCGTCAAAGACATAATCCGTGCTGATGTAGACCATCTTGCAGTCCAGCTTGCGGCAGACTTCGGCAATATTTCGCGTGCCTCCCGCATTGATGGCGCGAACCTTGTCAACCTTGTCCTCATCCTCCGCCAGATCAACCGCTGTCCACGCCGCGCAGTGCATCACCACATTCGGCTGAATCTGCGCAATCGTCCGGTCGACCATCTCCGCATCCGTGATATCCATAGACACATAAGGCATGGCCGTCACGGCACTTCCGTCCGCCGCGCCGCTGTAGGCCGGCGCGAGATCCGTGCCGATCCCCTCATATCCGCGCTTTGCCAGTTCATTCATCACGTCATGGCCGAGCTGTCCGGCCACACCGGTCACAAAAACTTTCATCCTGTCCTACCTCCCGGCTAACGGTTTCCGTACATTTTCTCGTAATAATTCTGATACTCGCCGGAGATGATGGTCTCCCACCACTCGCGGTTATCCAGATACCAGCGGATCGTCTTCTTGATGCCGTCCGCAAACTTCGTCTCCGGCAGCCAGCCCAACTCATTGTGAATCTTCGTTGGGTCGATCGCATAGCGCATATCGTGGCCCTTCCGGTCCGTCACATAAGTGATCAGGCTCTCCGGCTTGCCCAGCTCCTTGCAGATCATCTTCACAATGTCGATATTTCTCATCTCATTGTGTCCGCCAATGTTGTAGACCTCCCCGACGCAGCCCTTGTGGATGATCAGGTCGATTGCCTTGCAGTGGTCCTCCACATACAGCCAGTCGCGGACATTCTCGCCCTTTCCGTACACCGGGAGGGGCTTGTCATTCAACGCATTGGCGATCATCAGCGGGATCAGCTTCTCCGGGAAATGGTAGGGCCCGTAGTTGTTCGAGCAGCGGCTCACCGTCACCGGCAGGCCATAGGTCCTGTGATACGCCAGCACCAGCAGATCCGCGCCCGCCTTGGACGAGCTGTACGGGCTGCTCGTGTGAATCGGCGTCTCCTCCGTGAAAAACAGATCCGGCCGGTCCAGCGGCAGGTCGCCGTAAACCTCATCGGTGGAAACCTGATGATAGCGCGTGATCCCATACTTGCGGCAGGCATCCATCAGCACCGCCGTCCCCTTGATATTCGTGTCAAGAAAAATCTCCGGATTCTCGATGGAGCGGTCCACATGGCTCTCCGCCGCGAAATTCACCACGATGTCCGGGTGCTCCTCCTCAAAGAGGCGGTAGACCGCCTCCCGGTCCGTGATGCTCTCCTTCACGAAACGGAAATTCGGGTTGTCCATCACCGGCTCCAGCGTGGAGAGGTTGCCCGCGTAGGTCAGGCAGTCCAGACACACGATGCGGTAGTCGGGGTACTTGCCCAGCATGTGAAAAATAAAGTTGCTTCCGATAAAACCGGCACCGCCGGTCACGATGATTGTCATGAAATAGTTCCTCCGTTATCAATTAGTATAATCCGTCCTGATATTTCCCGTCGAGGACGTCCTTCAGATACTGGCCGTACTGGTTTTTCTTCAGAACTTCGTAAACGCGCAGGACATCCTCCCGCGTGATCCACCCGTTTAAGTAGGCGATCTCCTCCAGACAGGCGATCTTGCGGTGCTGATGCTGTTCCACGGTCTTGACGAAGTTCGTGGCGTCGACCAGGCTCTCATGGGTGCCGGTGTCCAGCCATGTGAAGCCCTGTCCGAGAAGCTCCATGTTCAGCCGCCCGCTCTCCAGATAAATCCGATTCAGATCCGTGATCTCCAGTTCACCGCGCGCGCTGGGCTTCAGATTTTTCGCATAGTCAACGACCTTATTATCGTATAAATAGAGTCCCGTCACACAGTAGTTACTCTTCGGCTTCTCCGGCTTCTCCTCGATCGAGATCGCCTTTCCCGTGTGGTCAAACTCGACGATACCGAAGCGCTCCGGGTCATCCACATAATATCCGAACACGGTCGCGCCCTTGCCGGACTCCGCGTTCTCCACCGCCGCCTTCAGCCGCTTGCGGAAGCCGTGCCCCGCGAAAATATTGTCTCCGAGAACCATCGCCGCCGTGTCATCCCCGATAAAATCCGCTCCGATGACAAACGCCTGCGCCAGACCGTCCGGGCTGGGCTGCACCGCATAGGAAAGATGCACGCCGAAATGGCTGCCGTCTCCCAGCAGCTCCTCAAACCGCGGCGTGTCCTGCGGCGTGGAAATGATCAGGATATCACGAATCCCTGCGTTCATCAGCACCGACATCGGATAATAGATCATCGGCTTGTCATAAATCGGAAGCAGCTGCTTCG
>JAJQBV010000085.1 GCA_021203115.1 Clostridiales bacterium
GAAATATTTCCGCCCCATATTACACTATTTTCTGTGAAAATGGAAGAGAAATCCTTTGATTCTTTACGGTTTCTTTACTGAATTTAAAATTTTCTGCATCATGCAAAATATAATAAATCCTTGTGTTTTCATCTTGCATCTGATTTTCATATCATGTATACTGGATTAGTTAAAGGATTTCATGAAATCAAGAGGAGGTTTTTGCAATGAAAAGTTTAAATCGTTGGGTCTACGCCATTGTCGGTGTGGTCGTGCTCCTGATGGCAGGTCTGATCTACTCATGGTCCGTCATGTCCAAGTCCATCGGCGCATCACGTCCGGACTGGACAACGGCTCAGCTGTCCCTGACATTCACCATCGTCATGGCGTTCTTCTGCCTCGGTAGCCTGATCGCCGGTATTTTATCGAAGAAGGTAAAGGCACGGATTTATGTTCTTTTGTCCGGCGTTCTCCTTCTTGCGGGATTTATGGTGGCTTCCCTGACAAAGTCATCCCCGGCCATGCTCTACCTCGGCTTCGGCGTCCTCTGCGGACTGGGTGCCGGTTTTGCCTACAACGCGATCATGGGAACGATCAGCGCATGGTTTCCGGACAAGCAGGGTCTGATCTCCGGCATCCTTCTGATGGGATTCGGATTGAGCAGCTTTATCGTCGGCAAGCTGTTCGCCGCGGTGACGCCCTCTGACGGAAGCGACACCTGGTGCTCCACCTTCCGCATCATGGGTATTATCATTTTTGTCGTCATGATCGTCTGCAGCTTTTTTGTAGTGCGCCCCGGCGACGAGTTCACCCCGCCCACATCGGAAAAGAAAAAAGCCGTGCGGGAGCCTGCCTGGGATGTCAACACCGGACAGATGGTCCGCATGCCTTCCTTCTGGCTGATGTACATCTGGGCGATCATGGTCAGCGCGGCGGGTCTTGCGCTTGTCGGACAGGCCAGCGGCATCGCCACACAGGTCGGACCGAATGTGGCGGACGGCACCATCGCGACGGTGGTCGGACTCATCTCCATCCTCAACGGAATCGGCCGTGTGATCTACGGCGCCCTCTATGACAGAAAGGGCTATCGTCTCACGATGATTGTGGATATGGTTTCCTTCATCATCGCCGCGCTGATTCTGATGACGGCATTAAGGACCGGCAATTTCGGCCTGATCGTCCTCGGCTTCCTGGTCGGCGGCTTCGCCTACGGCGGCGTCACCCCGATGCAGTCCGCTGTGATCAGCGACTTCTTCGGCAGGACATACTACTCGGTCAACTTCTCCGTGATCGTGACCAACCTGCTGATCGGTTCCTTCGCGTCCACGATCGCCGGCAAGCTCTATGACATGAGCCAGTCCTACATGAGCACGATCTACATGATGATCGGCGTCACTGTCGTATCGTTCATCGCGTTTGCCTTCCTGCGCAGGCCGACACCGAAAGAGAAATAATCCTCTCCGGTCTGCCGCGCAATCAGTACAGAGTAAAAGAAAAGCAGCTTTGCGAATCACATTGCAAAGCTGCTTTTATTATGTTTCTTACGGGATTGAGAGAAAAACTCCCTCCCCGTTTTTCACCTGCCAGCGGTAAAAATCGCTCTTCGGCGTACCATACGCCTCCATGATCGACATAATCGTGCCCCCGTGAACGACAAAGGCAATTCTCCGGACGCCTTTATGCCTCGCATCCTCCAGACAATCCTCAAATGCTTTCCGGCAGCGGATGCGAAACGTCGCTCCGTCCTCCCCTCCGGGGAAGGCAGACCGCCCTCCGCCATCCAGCCATTCCCGGTAGGCCGGTTCCTCCTTCAGCTCTTTATAATTCTTATTTTCAAAGAGTCCGAAATCCATCTCACGAAGATCGTCACAGACAATCAGCTTCGGAGATCTGCGGGGCGCCGCAGAAGCACAATCCGCCGGAGTTTTCTGCGGCTCAGCATCCGCACGATAATCCGGAAAAAGAACCGCCGCCGTCTCCCGGCAGCGGCGCATCGGACTGACATAAATTACATCCGGATCAAAGTCACGGTACGGAGACAAAAGCAGGCTCTCCCGCGATGTCTCCAAGAGCGGCTCATCGGTTCGCCCAATATACCGCCCCTCCTGATTTCCTCCGGTTTTCCCATGGCGAATCAGCAATATTTCCATATAAATATCCTCCTTTTCGCCCCGGCAGAGGAAGCATCATAATAACTCCTGTCCTGCTCAGCGCCACACAATATTCATCCAAGATACGCCTTCAGCTCCGGCATCCTCTCCCGCGCGACATCCAGCCCCTCCTGATAGAGCTTTCCGAGCAGCTCCCACTTGCCCTCCGTCCGGCCTACGCCGAAGGTATCCCGCGGGGCAATGACAAAGAGATTGCCCTTTTTCTCCTCCTCGAACATCTCCTCTGTCAGCCTGTTATAAAAATCCGCCCGGCACTTCATACTCTCCACCACCTTCGGGTATTTCCGATAGGCGAGATTGACAATGCCGGTTCCTTTCTCCCGCTCTTTCACATAGCCGCGCTCCCGCGTGAGAATCACGACAATCCGGTCGCAGCCCTCTTCCCTTGCCTTTTTGTAGGGAACCGGATCCGTCAGACCGCCGTCCAGATAAAGGTTTCCGTTGATTTTGCTGGGCGGAAAGAGCACCGGCAGGGCACAACTCGCCATCGTCGTCTCCCAGTATATCTCCTCCGGAGGAACCTCCAGATACTCCGGCTTGCCGGTCTCAATATTGGTCACAACCGCCACAACCTTTCCCGGATACGCCGCCAATGCCTCGTAATCATAGGGAACCAGCTTGTTGGGCACTTCACCGAAAGCAAAATCCAGATTGTAATAACAGCGCTTTCGGGGATTCAGAAAATGGTGCAGTCCCATATAACGGCGGTCGCCCATGTACTTTTCCGTGAACTCGGCGTTCCGTCCGCGCTGTCCGGAGGCATAGCTGACCCCGTAGGCGATTCCGGCAGACACCCCGATCAGATAGTCCGGATAGATATTCTCATCCATAAACACATCGGTCACGCCGCAGGAAAAGATCGTCCTGCTGGCGCCGCCCTCCATGACCACTCCAAGCTTTATTTATATCACTCTTTCTAATCCCAGATCTCGTTATAAAAATCGAGATACTTCGTGTCGCCGGCCTTTACCGCCGCGATCGCGGAGCGCGGATGCTGATCCACCAGACCGGTCAGCAGGTACGAGATATCATATCCCCACACAACGCCGTCCTTCTTCAGCTTCAGCATATAATGCTCGATAAAGGACAGTACCGGCGTGATATCGTACTTCGGGTTCTTCAGAAAACCGAGCAGCCCCTCCAGCGAGCAGTTGCCCGCGCCGCGGCCCATGCCCATCACCGTTCCATCCATCATGCTGGCGCCGACCGACATGGCCTCGATGGTATTCGCAAAAGCGCACTGCTGGTTATTGTGCGCGTGGATGCCCACCATCTTTCCGCTCTCCTCCAGCCCCCGCACATAGAGATTCACAATGTCGCGGATCTGGATCGGATACAGCGCACCGTAGCTGTCCACCACATACACCGCCTTCACCGGAGACTTGGAGAGCATATCCAGAGCAATATTCAGGTCGCTCTCCCGGCACTTGGACACCGCCATGATATTGCAGGTGGTCTCATACCCCTTCGCCGCCGCGTCCTCGATCATGGCCACCGCCTCCGGAATCGTGCTGATATAAGTGGCAACCCGGATCATATCCACCGGGCTCTCCGACTTCTCGCGGATATCATTTTTGTAATCACACCGTCCCACATCCGCCATGATAGAAATTTTCATATTCGTATTGTTGTCGCCAACAATCGCGCGGATGTCCTCATCCGAGGAAAACTTCCACTTGCCGAACTTGTCCACGCTGAACTGCTTTTTATCTGCGCGGTAGCCGAACTCCATATAGTCCACCCCCGCCGCGAGGTTCATTTCGTACAGCGCCCGGACAAACGCATCCTCAAAATAAAAATCGTTGACCAGCCCTCCGTCCCGGATGGTTGCATCCAGAATCTGCGCATCCTCACGGACGGACATCATATCTCCCTTAATCTGTATCATAGCCAAAATCTCCTGTTTCTTTTGTAGTATCGCCTTCCTATTGTATCCTGCAATTTCCGAGAATGCAATGATAAATATATATCTTTTCTCATCTGCACGCAGCAGTCAGCGCATCCAAAATTTCAAAATAATCCGCAAAGGTCTTTCTGCAGCATCCGGGATTTTCAATCACAATCCCCTCCGCCCGCAGCCCCATCAGGGAAAAAGCCATCGCCACCCGGTGATCGTCAAACGTCTCAATCCGGCAGGCTGACGGCTGTCCGGGCGCAATGCTCACCCCGTCCTCCCGCTCCTCGCAGGAAATCCCCGCGCGCTGCAGGTTGGACACGATCGCGTGAATCCGGTCGGACTCCTGCCTCCGGATATGCGCGATGTTCGTAATCTGCACCGGAGCGTCCGCGTAAGGTGCGATTGCGGCCAGCGTCAGCGCCTGATCCGAAAAATCGTTCATGTCCACCGATATCCCGTGAAGGCTGCCCGGCGCAGGACCCGTCACGGCGATGCCGTCCTCCTCCGCGCAGACACGGCAGCCCATCTGCCCAAGGACATCCAGAAACTTCAGGTCGCCCTGCAGGCCGCCGGGATACACATGCTTCACCTTCGCATATCCTCCGGTGATTGCCGCCGCCCCGTAAAAATAGCAGGCCGCCGAGACATCCGGCTCAATCCGGTACGCCTCTTTCTCATAAACCGCTCCCGGTGAGACAGAATACATGCCGTCCCGAAAATCCGCATGCACGCCGAATTCCGCCATCATCCGCCTGGTGAGTCGGATGTAGGAGCCGTCCTTGTTTTC
>JAJQBV010000090.1 GCA_021203115.1 Clostridiales bacterium
CGCTCGTTGCTCTGGTAATGGAAGGCGTGGCACTGGGCGGCATCGGTACTCTGATGCCATCCATGATGATGACGGTATTCGGGGCAGATCAATATGCATCCGTCAGCCGTACGATCCAGACCATCGGAAACGTCGTGAGATCATTCGCCTTTATGATTATATCAATCGGCTACACCCTGTTTGGCGGTTATTCCAAAGCACCGTGGCTGCTGGCGATTGCCACTGTTGTCGCACTGCTGCTGATTATCGGGATCAAACCGGAGACCAAGCCGGAAGCGGAACAGAAATCCTGAGTTAACTTATTGTATTCAATACATATTTCACAAATCAAAAGAAAGGAGTTTTTAACTAATGGAAAAAGAGAAAATCTTATTTGGTGCCGGACAGAAACGTCGTTATGAGAGAGCGGAAGACAGAATTTATTTTAAACAGCTTCCGTATACCCCTGTAGAGCATTTACAGCTGGAACCGTTTGAAATCCATGAGAAATTTGCCGACAAGGATTACATCATCCTTACCGACAATACGGAAGTTCTGCCGGGCGTCACCTCAGAGATGATTGACTGGTGGTGGGCAAACATGGAGAAAGGCTACTATCTGTGGGCTCCGGGTGAGCACTATGGATTTGACTGGCTGGTTCCTCCGTGTGAAGGCGGATATGACAACTGCCTGGAAGCAACCTATGAGTTTAACCCGGTGGAGCCGCTGCTGGTTGCCCGTATGAACATCGGAAAATATTATCCCCTGAAGCAGTGCTACGATCATGTATGTATGTCTTCCTTCAAGTCTGCGGCACTGAAAGAGGGCGAGATGATCCTGATTCATACATGGAAAGATGTTGAGGGCGGCGTATGGTGGAGAAACCTGTGTCTGGAAGAGAGACGCTGGTATGAGACCGTCGGCAGCGCATTCGCGAACATTCCGGAGTTCCCGAGCCATATGGAATATGAGGCCGGCAGATTGTGTGAATTCCTGCCGACACTGTATGATCTTTGGAAAGATCATCCGGATCCGTGGGAGAACATTCATTGGGATATGCGCGCCCGCCAGAGAGAAGACGGAACATGGGAGCACATTTGCCCGAACAATCCGCCGACTGTCGATGATGTTGACCCGAACGTCATTCTCAAAAAGTAATTTCACATTCCCTATTTCTATGCAGGGGATATGGACAAAAATCCATATCCCCTGTAATAATTTCAAATAAAATCCATATTACTCACTTCAATTGGCGTAAACTCGTATAACCGATTTTTTATCAGGAACACTAAAAAATCTATTTCTTTTACATTTAAATAAGATAGACTTCCCTCTAATTCATCTTTCCCCGATGCTTCCGACAATTCGTATACTTTCTTGGAACACAAGCGCATCATTTTCAAAAAATAATGGATCCAAATTTCCGGATGAGGAGGATTTTCTCTTCCCAAATAATACAATGCAGGTAATCCCATTTGCAATGACGCATAGTATTCATCCGGATCGTAAGCAAAATACTCTTCCAGAGAACCAATACCATTAAAGCCGTATCCATAATAATCAAGTATATATCCGGACATTAATCTGGCAGTTCTTCCATTTCCGTCTTCAAAAGGATGAATCGTAACCAGTTGATAATGGACGATGGCGGCAATGATTAACGGATGATCATCTGTGGTATTTACATATTCCACAAGTTCATCCAGCAGGTCCGGAATATCTGTGTATTCCGGCGGAATATATTCCGGTGTTCCCGTCTCGGAATCATATACTGCAAATAATATTCCCGGCGGCATAGGCCCTCTGAATCCTATTTTTTCTTTTGAAGCGCCTTTTTCAACGACTGCCTGCACATCAAGAATCATTTCTTTTGAAAACGGTTCTTTCTTTTTCAGCTTTTCGTCCAAAAGGGTTAAGGCCAGAAAGTAATTGCGAACTTCCTGTTCCGGTTTTAAAAAATGTTTGTGAGGATCACTGTCAATGGCATCGTTTGCCTGTTTTTCAGTTAATGGATTTCCCTCAATTTTATTGGATGCGTATGAACTTTTTTTCTTTGAGTTTTTTCTGAGCCTGTTTTTAGTAATTGGCGGAAGTTCTATTGTATTGAGAGAAAACCGGTTTGCGTCAATTTCCGATATCATTTTTAAAATTTCATTCGTAAGTGTAACCTGTATCAAATTTTCCCCTCCATTTCATCAATATATATTATATCGATTCATGAATTATTTTTCCACTAAAATTACACTATTTTTTCACTATTTATCAGCGCCTTGCTTCAATCATCATCTAACCGCCGCAGGCCGGCCACGGCCGAGACCGGAAGGGAAAAACAGATCGCCCCGGCCTTGGTCTCCGTCCCGGCGTTCCCGGCGATGGCCTTCATAATTCCCGCTTTTTCTCTGGCGGAGGATACGATATAGATGACATCTTTCTCCGTCCCAAGGGAGACGCCGAAGAATTTCTCGGTTCCTGCGGCGGCGGTCCCCTTGGCATGAAGCACGGTGCCGCCGGCTGCCCCGGCCGCGCGGGCCACATCCATCACCATGTCCGAGTAGCCCTCGTTTAAAATTACGATAATCAGTTCATACTCAAAATTCATATCCGGTACTCCTTCGCTGGAAACTTTACTGTCGGTCATATATGCGAGGGTGCTGCCGCCGCCCACGCTTTTTACCGGAACGGCCATGATAATGCCGTTTCCCGGAATATCGATGAACAGCTTTCTCTTCGCCGCGCGAAAAACCTGTTTCCGGATATCCGGTCCGGCAGCGGCGCTCACGATGGCCTTTTCGGTGCGGTCCAGTCCGTATAGGGAGAGGTGTTCCGCCGTGGCGGTGCCTCTCGCGAGGTTTGTCATCACAAGATTGGCGCCGGAGTCGCAGTAAATCCCTGTCATATCCTCTGTTTTATCTCTGTCTACAATGCCAATGATATAATACAGTTCCAGTTTATCTCACCTCCCACAACTCGATGATCTCGTCGTCCGCAAAGACCGGCAAAACCTTTGCCGTCTCCGCCCGGCGTGTTTTGATCACATAGACTGCGCCCATGAGCTGAATGACAATCAGCGGCATCATGGCGACCATGGCTACCAGACCGAAGGCATCGGTCATGATATTTCCCCCGAGGGCTGTCGTCGCGCCCATCGCAAAGGGAAGCATGAACGTGGCGGTCAGGGGGCCGGAAGCCACGCCGCCGGAGTCAAAGGCGATGGCCGTGAAGGTCTGCGGGACGAAAAACGTCAGCACCAGAGCAAAAGCGTATCCCGGTATCAGGAACCAGAGAATGGAAATGCCGGTGAGGACGCGGATCATCGCAAGCCCCATAGCCAGTGCGATAGCGATGGAAAGGCTGGTTCCCATGGCTTTCTCCGAGATCGCACCGGCGCTGACCTCCTCCACCTGCTTGTTGAGAACATGGACGGAGGGCTCCGCATTGATGATAAACCAGCCCATGATCATGGCCAGCGGGACCAGAAGGAGAGAAAAACGACCTCCCCCGATGGCGTTCCCCAGCACATAGCCCAGAGAGGAGAACCCTACATTTGCGCCGGTGAGAAAGAGCACCAGTCCTGCATAGGTATAGGCCACGCCGATGAAAATCCGGATCAGGGGGATCTTCTGAAGGCGCAGCGACACGATCTGAAAAATTAGGAAGAATGCGAAAATCGGAAGCAGCGCCACCGCCACCTCCGTCATATATACGGGGATTTCCGCCAGATATCCGTGACCCAGCTCTACGGAAGTAGCAAAATCATAGATGACGGTCTCCGTTCCAGATCCCAGGGTGTCCCCGTAAATGAACCCCAGTATCAATACCGCCAGCACCGGGCCGATGGAGCACATGGCCACCAGACCGAAGCTGTCGGATTTGGCATTTTCATCGCTGCGGATGGAGGTGACACCAACGCCCAGCGCCATGATAAACGGAACGGTCATCGGTCCGGTCGTCACACCGCCGGAGTCAAAGGCCACTGCCAGAAAGTCCGAATCCGAAAAGGCAACCAGAAGAAAGATCAGCGCATAAAACACCAGAAGCAGCCGCTGCAGGGGAATGCCCGGCAGGATGCGAAGCATGCTGACCGCAAGGAACAGACCCACACCCACCGACACTGTGAGCATGAGAACCGTCTTATCAATGCCCGGGACATTGGTTGCCAGCACCTGAAGATCCGGCTCGGACACGGTCACCGCCACGCCCAGAATAAAGCTGAGCAGCAGGATAAACCAGAGCTTGCGGGACTGCGTCATCTTCGCCCCGATATGCTGTCCGATCTGTGTCATGGACATATCCGCGCCCAGCGTAAACAATCCCATGCCTACGATAAGCAGGAGGGAACCGATAAGGAAGGACAGAAGCAGCCCGTTGCTGATCGGCACAAACAGGAGGCACAGGATGGCGACAATGACTGTGATCGGAAGCACAGATGCCACAGCTTCATTGATTTTTTCACGTATAATATCTTTGCTGGTCAATCTCTTCCTCCTTTTTCCCCGTATTATATCGGCAGCCGCCTGCTTTTTCAACCGATGCCGCGGAATTTATAAAATTATAATAACATCATTTTCTGCCGGTTGAATTCGCCGGTACCGGTTGTTATAATAAGGAAACGGAAAGGGTATGCTGAATCGATCTGCCCTTATCAGCGTGCTGATCCGGGTGCTGCGGTTGTTTGCGCCGTTGATGTGAGGGTGCAGATTTCGAAAAAGAAAAAGTTTTCATTTTGCATATGTCATGTTATTATAAATTAGTGTGTTTTCAATTATTACATTTTTATATTATACGGAGGTAGCGGATATGGATTATGCAAAAGAGTCTCTGCGGCTGCA
>JAJQBV010000192.1 GCA_021203115.1 Clostridiales bacterium
ATAAACAACTTTTGTATCAGAATAAACTACAAAAAAATTACATTTCAAAAAATATTTCGCGAATAGTTTAACTCTGAACCGTTTTGTGGTATACTGAGCGCAAGCAATGAGTCGTGCAGCAGAGTGCAGATAGACAGACACGTCGCGCTGGCGCGAAAGGGGATGTCTATCTGCACTCTGATATAGGGCGAAGTCTGGACAACGATAAGTGAGATAGCGAATTTTCAATTCACGTAATCGAATTTATGCAAAGCTGGAAATCGGAGATTTCCAAGTTTGCACGGTGAAATCCGTCCGGAAAGGAAATACCATGAAAGACCGGGCATACCATGAAAAGGTAAATATCGACAACGAGGTCAAGCTCCGGGAACTGATTCGCGATCTTCCGCGCTTTTGCCGGGAATATTTTATCGGGATTACTCCGACCACATCCTCAAGGACGCGGATTGCCTATGCCTATGATCTCGGCGTATTTTTTCACTTTATGAAAGAAAACAACCCTGCTCTCGCTGACATGGAGATTGTCGACTTCCCGATCACACTGCTGGATCAGATCACGGCAGCGGATATTGAGGAGTACCTGCAGTATCTGAAATACTATACGAACAACGGTGCGGAACACACAAACGATGAGCGTGGTCAGATGCGCAAGCTTTCCACTCTCCGCAGCTTTTACAATTACTTTTTCCGCAAGGAGCTGATCGAAAAAAACCCTGCCGCTCTTGTAAAGATGCCCAAACGCCACGAGAAGGATATTATCCGCCTGGATATCGACGAGGTCGCCATTTTGCTCGACGAGGCCGAATCCGGGAAAAAACTGACGGATAAGCAGAAAATATACCACGAGAAAACCAAAAAACGGGATCTGGCGATATTAACGCTTCTCCTGGGCACGGGAATCCGTGTCTCAGAGTGTGTGGGACTCGATATTGACGACATCGACCCCAAAAACAACGGAATCCGCATTCACCGCAAAGGCGGAAAGGAAATGATGGTCTATTTCGGGGACGAGGTCGCCGATGCGCTTGACGCTTATCTGGATGAACGCCTGACGATCAATCCGCAGGAAGGAAGCGGTGAAGCGCTGTTTCTGTCCCTGCAGAACCGGCGGATCAGCGTCCGCTCCGTCGAAAACCTCGTCAAAAAGTATTCACGGCTCGTGACAACGGTTAAAAATATCACGCCCCACAAATTGCGGAGTACCTACGGTACAAACCTTTATCGGGAAACCGGTGATATCTATCTGGTGGCCGATGTTCTCGGACACTCAGATGTCAATACCACCCGGCGGCACTATGCCGCGCAGGCGGATGAGCGGCGGCGCATGGCCGCCAAAGCGGTGACGCTGCGCGAACACCATGAAAATCATGATCTCACGAAGGATGAGAACTGACTTCCAAACTTACAAAAAACGAAACACACCGATTACTTTACCCATGATAAGCACATCCTGCACAATGATCGGATCCATGGTATCATTCTCCGGCTGGAGGCGGAAATAACCGTCCTCCTTATAAAATGTCTTGACCGTGGCGGAGTCATCCACAAGCGCCACGACAATCTCTCCATTCCGGGCAGTCTGTTGCTGCTGTGCCAGAATCATATCACCGTCAAAAATACCGGCATTAATCATACTCTCTCCCTTTACTTCGAGCATGAAGGTCTGGGCATTCGGCATATATTCCGACGGAATCGGAAAATAATTGCTGATATTCTGTGTGGCAAGGATCGGCTCACCTGCCGCGACGCGTCCGACAACCGGAACATTTACCGTTTCTCTCCGAGTCAGATTAAATGTGTCGTCTACAATTTCGATCGCGCGCGGTTTCGTCGGATCACGCCGGATATAGCCGTTCTTTTCCAATGTCTCCAGATGAGCATGAACCGATGACGTAGACTTTAAATGAACCGCCTCGCAAATCTCACGAACCGCGGGAGGATATCCCTTCGCCAAGATCTCAGACTTAATAAACTCTAAAATCTGCATTTGTTTTTCGCTGATCTTTCCTTTTCCCATGATAAAACCTTCTCCCTGTTTTATGAATTATCTGTTTGTATGATTAATCTGTATATCGGTTGTTTCTGTCTGCTTTTTCTATATCTTCTCGTATTACATACAACCGGATTTCATGAAACAATCATATCACATTTTTTCTGAAAAAGCAAACATATATTCCGAAAATATGTTCGGTTTTCCTATTGACATTCGAACGGATGTTTTGTATAATGCATTTAAAGCAAACAAATGTTCTGATTTTATGACAGATAAATTTTTACGGGAGATGATCGAATGTACGCATATTTGAAGAAAAACGAGAGAAAAGTCCGGATTCGCCGCAATCTGATCATTGTCCTTCTGGGCGCTATCGCTGCTATTACACTCTTTCTGGCCGGAGGCGCCTGCCTGAATGCCCGTCAGGCTCAGGCATCGGACGCACAGACGGAGGCGGTCTGCTACAAATCAGTATACGTCCATGCCGGCGATACACTGTGGGATATCGCAGATGAGTATATGGATGATGCCTATGATACCTATAATGATAAGAACGACTATATCGATGAAATAAAACAGATCAACCACATTACTGAGGCTGACCTGCAGGCCGGATCCTATATTATTGTTCCCTATATTGTGATGGAATAAATCCCTCTTTCCTTATTTAATCTTCTTAATAAAATAAAACAATATAAAAAAGATTATCCGAGTTCTTCCGGTGAGATGGTTTTTCCATCCTGCCAGATCCGCTCCAGATCATAGAACAGCCGGTCTTCTCTGGAAAACAGATGGACTATGATGTCCTGATAGTCCATCAGGATCCAGCTTGAACTGCGGTTTCCCTCTATTTTCCCGTTTTTATATCCGTTCTTATACAGTTCCTCTTCCACTTCATCCATCATGGCCTGAAGCTGATTGATATTGCCGGCGCTGGCGATCACAAAATAGTCCGCAATCACGGAAACTGTGCTGATATCAATCACCCGAATATCCTCTGCTTTTTTCTCACTCAGGGCATGACAGGCTATTTTTGCCATATTTTTGGATTTTTCATTCATATTTTATTTTCTCCTCGCTCTTGTTGAAAATATCATTAAGACTTTTAGCCCTAGTCACATTACATTGTGCAGCCTATGTTTTTGATTTTTCTACTGTCATCGTACAACACGCTTCTCACTGATATATCAGATTGCCGCACAGAGTTTTATAGTATTCATAGGCTTTCTGCGTCATCGGATCCATACAGGCCTCCTCCCGGCTGTTCAGATACTCGATCGTATCCCGCAGTATCAGATATGCCGTGCGGGTCAGATTCTTATCTGCCAGCTTTCGGAGCTCGTTAAGATGAGGAGCCATATCGCGCCCCGGCTCGATATAATCTGAGACAAAAATGATCAGATCCAGAAGTCCCATGTTGGGAACACCGGTGGTATGAACCCGGATTGCATGAAGGATTTCCTCATCTGAAACGCCATACCGTTCCGAGGCAAGCACTGAACCGCATTTCGCATGCAGGAGAGACGGGTTTGCCATCTCGACCTCCGTAACCGGAAGCTGCCTTGTGCGGCACATCTCTATTTTCTCCGAATCGGATAAATGTTTCGCACAGTCATGAAGCAGCGCAGCATATTTTGCTTTTTTCTCATCGCATCCATATCGGTTTGCAAGATGGACGGCTGTTTCCACCACTCCCATCGTGTGCTCGTACCGCGACGGTTTCAGCAAATTCTGCAGGTCTTTCTGTATTTCTTTGTATTTCATATGTCTGTCCTGTAGAGACGATTCTCCTCGATATAATGCATGACACAGGGCGGTATCATTTCCGAGACGGAAAGCCCCGCCGCAATCCTCTCCCGTATCTCTCTGCTGGAAATACAATAGTTTTCCACACGGATCCGGTAGATTCTGCCGCCGTATTGTTCCGTAAGACTCGCAATCTGCGCATCCAGCTTTGCCGCATCCAGATCATCCCGTGCCGCCGCAAGAATGATTGCTTCCCGGCAAATGATTTCCGGATGGCGCCAAAGATGAAAATCAAAGAGAGAATCCGCTCCTAAAATAAAATAAAACTCGGTGTCCGGGTATTCTGCATTCAGCCTGCACAGGGTTTGATAGGTATAGCTGACACGCTCATTCTCAAGCTCCCTGCATGAAATCGTAAACGACGGATGCCCATCAATCGCAAACTCTGTCATATGAATGCGGTGACTGCTCATGTCAGCACCCATATATGCCTTATGCGGCGCATGGCCGGTAGGCATAAATACGATTTGCTCCAGTTGAAACTGTCGGCAGGCATTTTCGGCGATCATCAGGTGTCCGTTATGGATCGGGTTGAATGTTCCCCCGAATATCCCGACGCGATGTTGTTTTTTCATCACCGGCTTTTCTCCACTATTCCCGACTCGCTCTCGGCAGAAGAATCTTCGGTTTTTCTTTATCCGGGCGGTACAGCACAATCTTTTTCCCTATGACATGTACAACCTGCGACCGGGTGCGCTCCGCAACGAGATCTGCGATTTCGTTCGGATCGTCCGCACAATTTTTCAACACAGCGATCTTAATCAATTCCCTTGTGTGAAAGGCTTCCTCAATGGCCGCAATGTTTTCCGGTGTCACGCTGTCCTTACCGATTTGAAAAATCGGATTCAGATCCACTGCAAGACTTTTTAAATAGGCCCTCTGTTTGCTTGTCAAACGATTCATAATGTTTCCGTCTTCTTTCTTTTCTGATCTGTAAAAACTTATTTATAATACTCAAATGTCAAATCACAGACGCGGACCGTATCGCCTTCCTCAATTC
>JAJQBV010000234.1:0-4467 GCA_021203115.1 Clostridiales bacterium
CTTAGACATAATGATGCTCCTCATATAGTAGATTTTGAATATTTTCAATGTCTACTATATGGGGAGCATATCAGTTTCCTAGCTTTTTTAAAAGCGCGAGACGGGACTCGAACCCGCGGCCTCGACCTTGGCAAGGTCGCGCTCCACCAACTGAGCCACTCGCGCTTAACAATATGATGTGCCGTGTGTCAGGCACAAGTCATACAATACACTATTTTTACTGCCTTGTCAAATGTTTTTTCAAAAAATTTTCAAAACAAATTCGAGCCGAAATCGTATAAATTTTTCCGGAACGGCATATGCTTTACAAACAAGGCAAAGGGGAAATTGTGCAATGCGTTCAAAGACAAAGATCGTGGTCCTTCACATGAAGGAAGTGATATACACCGCCATATTTATTGCGCTGGGGATCGTTCTGGTCCTCCTGTTGTTTTTTATGTTCGGTCCGGACCGAAAGAACGGCGGTGTGGAGGAGACGGCGCAGTACAATGCCGGCGTCTACACATCGTCACTCAGGCTGGACGGAAAGACGGTGGATGTGCAGGTTGTGGTGGATGAGAACCATATCAATTCGGTTTCCCTGATTAATCTGGATGAAACGGTGGCGACGATGTACCCGCTGCTGCAGGATTCGATGGACAGCATCAGTCAGCAGATTTATGAGGAGCAGTCAACGGAGAATATCTCTTATACCACGGAAAATCAATACACGGCGACAGTTTTGCTGGATGCCGTAGATGCGGCATTGGAGAAAGCGAAAGTGGAAGAAGATGGATCTGAGCAGTAAGCATTCCGATCCGGCGCGGCGATTGGTGTCTGCATGTTTCTGATAAAGAACATGGCAGACACTTTCTTTTTGCATGGATCTGTTATATAATCATTGTGTTAAAAAATTAACGATATATGAGATCAAACGAGTAAAGAGGAAGTGATATCAATGTTTGCTGATGAGAATATGATACAGATCAAACATGAAGTGCTCTATCAGGTGGCGAAGCTGGCGTTCGAGGATGAGCTGGAGGAAAAGCGGGATTTGCTTCCGGAGATGATGATCCCCGGTCCGATGCCGCAGTTTCGCTGCTGTATTTACAAGGAACGGGAGATTATCCGACAGCGCATCCGGCTGGCGGAGGGCAAGGCGCCGGGAATCGCGGACGACGGCAATGTCATTCAGGTAATCAGCGCCGCCTGCGCGGACTGTCCGATCTCCTCCTACACAGTGACGGAAAACTGCCAGAACTGCGTTGGGAAAGCCTGCATCAACGCCTGCAAATTCGGCGCGGTGCATCCGGGCCGGTACCGCTCCCATATAGACGCCTCTAAGTGCAAGGAGTGCGGGAAATGTGCGCAGGCCTGCCCCTACAATGCCATCGCGCATCTGCAGCGCCCCTGTAAGTTCAGCTGCCCGGTGGACGCGATTACATATGACGAGTACGGGATCTCCGTGATCGACAATGAGAAGTGCATCCGCTGCGGCCAGTGCATCCACCGCTGCCCTTTCGCGGCGATTGGCTCAAAAACGGCGATTGTGGACGTGATCCGGGCGCTGAAATCAGACCGCCCCGTTTACATCATGGCGGCTCCCGCCACGGAGGGACAGTTTGGTAAAGATATTACCATGGCGAGCTGGCGAAAAGCGATGGAGGCGATCGGGTTTGACGGCTTTTACGAGGTCGGTCTGGGCGGAGACATGACGGCAGCCAGCGAGGCGGCGGAGTGGACGGAGGCTTACAGAAACGGGGAGAAAAAGGTGACCTCCTGCTGCCCCGCGTTTGTCAACATGGTGCGGAAGCATTACCCGAAGGTGGCGGACCGCATCTCCACAACGGTCTCGCCGATGTGCGCGGTATCCCGCATGATCAAGTCGCAGGTTCCGGATGCGGTCACGGTGTTTGTCGGTCCGTGTCTGGCCAAAAAGTCGGAGGTGGCGGACCAGAAGATCGAGGGGAACGCGGATTACGTTCTCACCTACAGTGAACTGCATGCCATCCGCAGGGCAAAGGGTGTCGCCCTTGACCCCTGTGAAAATACGGAGCAGATGGCGTCCCGGTACGGCAAAGGCTTTGCCGCATCCGGCGGTGTGACCGACGCTGTCCTGCAGAGCCTGAATGAGATAGAGGAAAACGCGGACATTCAGGTGTGCCGGGCCAACGGCGCCGCAGAGTGCAAAAAGGCGCTGCTGCTCTTAAAGGCCGGCCGTCTGCCGGAGGATTTTGTCGAGGGCATGGCCTGCGAGGGCGGATGCGTCGGCGGACCGAGCTCCCGGCGGGATCAAACCGCGTCGCGGAAGGATCGGGAAGGACTTCTGGCGCAGGCGGACGACCGCGGGATTCTGGAGAATCTGAGCCATTATCCGATGGATCAGTTTTCCATGCACAGGGAGTAGATGAAACCTTTATAGGAAAAGTAAGAAAAACAGAGCCATCTGTTCTCGCAAATGCGGGTTCAGATAGCTCTTTCAATAAAAGTTGATTTATGAATTGCCGTGTTTCAGCAGTCAGCGCTTCACAATCGCGGTTACGGACATGGCGGTTTCGCCCTCGCCCGGTGCGATCACATCCTCATAGATTGCGAGCTCGCTGCCCTCGGTGTTCTTGGAGATTGTGCCGCCCTCGGAAGAGGTGGAGACGATGGTGTAGCCGTCCGCCGGAAGGATTGTGTAGTACAGCTTTCCGTCGATGTAGTTCTGGCGCTTTACCGTGAAGGCTTTGGAGTCAAGCTCGCCGTCCTCCGT
This sequence comes from Clostridiales bacterium, assembly GCA_021203115.1. GTDB lineage: Bacteria > Bacillota > Clostridia > Lachnospirales > Lachnospiraceae > Eubacterium_I. The sequence goes on from JAJQBV010000234.1 coordinate 2,735, forward strand.
TTTTGCAAAGAAGGTGTACGCCACATTGCCGTAGGTCTGACCCGCGTCGCAAATGCCGTTGTCCGCCGCCTCGATGACAGTGGAGTCCACGACGATGGTGACATTGCCCTCGGTGTAGACGCCGTCCGGTTTTGCCTCACCGGCAACCGTCAGCTTTTTGACGTTGATCGTGACGGCAGTCTCGGCGGCGATATCAGACATGGCCTCAACGGACAGGTTCTGCAGGTAGCCGTCTCCGGTCACAACCCATTTTGCATCCTTCAGGGTGAGGTTGATCGGGTTGTTCAGCATCGGCGCAGCCGTGTGGCAGAAGCGCCCGATGATCAGGCAGTCACCGCTCTGTCCGCCCTGCTCGGCGTTGTAATTGACATGGTCGTACTCCTTGGAACCGAGGAACGCATTCAGGACCGTGCCGTTGGGAACGATTTTTCCGTCCAGATCTACATGGACGGCGGTGGAGGAGGAAACCGTTCCGGTGAGCGTTGCGTTCTCAACGGATACGTTCAGTTCCTGACGGTAGTTGTAAATGCAGTTGTAGATGTCGCCTTTGTAAGAGCCGCTTTTCAGGGTCGCATTGGAGTCGGTCACGGAGCTCAAAGTGGCTTCCGCCTCGTCCACATGGTCGTTGATCGTGTAGGTAGTGATGCCGGGGTTCCCCGCATCGTCGGATTCTACCAGCTCAACCAGAATGCCGACCTTGGAACGTGTGGAGGCGCCGAAGAAATTGATCTCACAGTTGTCAACGATGATGTTGGAGAAACCGGTGTTTGCCGCGCCGGATTTGATCTGCAGCAGGGCGTCCACGGTGTCGATCCTGGTGTTGGTCAGCTCATAGGTGCCGCCTGCGGACTGCTGGGTCATGAAAGCATTGTGCTCTGCATAGAGGTAAGAGTCGATATATTCGCTGCCGCTGCGGCCGGACCCCATGATCTGGATGTAGTCGGGAGAGTAAAACTCGACATTTTTATAACGATTATGTACGCCGGAGTCCGCGTAGGTGACATAGCCGGAACCGCAGACGGTAAAGCCGTACTTCACGCCGCCGATTTCACGGACGGCAGTGTACTCTTTGCCCTCCTGCGCGACTTCCAGTGTACCGATGCCGGAGAGGACATTGTCGCAGTCCAGACAGTAGGTTCCGCAGATGTCGTAAGCAGTGCCGGAATCGCAGGAGATCGCGCCCCATCCGGTGGAGACGATGACGCTGTCCTTAAAGATGCCCTGGCCGTCCGCCATGACATTCAGGGTACGGACGGTGCCTTCCATGCCGAGGGCGAAGGGCACGCGCTTCATCATCGCCGGTGTCAGATTGTGGTATTCCTCCCATGTATCGGGCGTCTCCTTGGAGTAGAGAACGGAATCCTTCACGGTTACGACCGCAGTGTTGTCCACATAGAGTCCGCAGCGGATGCAGCCCTCTGTTTCAATGTAGGAATCGCTGATATCCACGACCGCCTTGTTGTCCGCCATGATGGATGCGCCCCATCCGGACAGGTCGTCGCTGCCGTCGCCCTTTGCGTAGAATTTGGAATTTTTGATCTCGTATTTTGTGCCGTCATCGAGGATAATGCCGTTGAAATGCGGGGCATTGGATGTCAGCGTGATGCCGTCTGCGCAGGAGGCGTCGAAGCTTCCTCCCTGAATCAACTGAGGGATGGAGCAGTTATCGATGATTTTTCCGTCCTTAACCAGAAGCGCCTGGCGGAAATAGTAGGTTACCTTCTCCTCCTCCT
>JAJQBV010000234.1:4477-4691 GCA_021203115.1 Clostridiales bacterium
TGCGCTGGGACCGCCCACGCGGAAGACGCCGACCGCCGCGATCTCAAATCCCTCTTTGATTTCGTAGGAAGCGCCCGGAATCAGGTTTTCCTGTGCGCCGTCCACGATGAGAACCAGTGTCTGTCCTTCGGGTGCGGACACGGTCTGCTCGGTTCCGGCGAGCTGATAGGGTGCGCCGATGACAGGGGTGGCGACAGCAGTGGTGGTGTAGGTG
>JAJQBV010000041.1:0-4075 GCA_021203115.1 Clostridiales bacterium
TTTATCAAAAGATTCATAAAAAATTCATTGGAAAACGGCGAGTCTGTGTTATACTGATGAAATGAGCAGTGTGACATTTTCGGAAGCGGCTGCAATGTGTTTGAGGAGGCTGTGTTATGGAAAAGGCAAAAGTTTATTTTACCAGTTTTGAGACATCGTTTCAGGAGAATTTATTACAGAAGCTGAACCGGCTGATTCGGACGGCCGGGATCGGGAATATTGATTTTCAGGATCGCTACGCGGCGATCAAGATCCATTTCGGCGAGTATGGGAATCTCGCGTTTCTGCGGCCGAATTACGCGAAGGTTGTGGGGGATGTGGTAAAGGAGCTGGGCGGGAAGCCTTTTTTGACCGACTGCAATACGCTGTATGTGGGCAGCAGGAAGAACGCGCTGGATCACATGGATACCGCGTACCTTAACGGGTTTTCTCCTTATGCGATCGGATGTCAGGTGATTATTGCGGACGGCTTGAAGGGGACGGACGAGGCGCTGGTTCCCATTGACGGTGTTTATGTGAAGGAGGCAAAAATCGGCCGCGCCCTGATGGATGCGGATATTCTGATTTCCCTGACTCATTTCAAGGGGCACGAGGCGACCGGTTTCGGCGGGACACTGAAAAATATCGGTATGGGAGGCGGTTCCCGTGCCGGAAAGATGGAGATGCACAGTGCCGGAAAGCCTCATGTCCGCCCGAAAAAGTGTGTCGGCTGCGGGATGTGCACGAGAGTCTGCGCCCACAGTGCCATTCAGGTGGAGGATCATAAGGCAAGGATTGATCATGACCGCTGTGTCGGCTGCGGCCGATGCATCGGCGTATGTCCGAAGGACGCCGTGACGCCCGCCAGCGATGAGTCCAATGATATCTTAAACTGCAAGATTGCAGAGTATACATGGGCGATCTGTAAGGATCGGCCGTGCTTCCATATTTCTCTGATCTGTGATGTGTCGCCCAACTGCGACTGCCATTCGGAGAATGACCGTCCCATCATCCCCAACGTGGGTATGCTGGCCAGCTTTGACCCGGTGGCCCTTGACATGGCCTGCGCGGATCTGTGCAATCAGCAGCCGGTGCTCCCGAACAGTTTGCTGGCGGAGCAGATGGAGAGCGCAGAACACGATGAACACGATCATGAACATGACCATTTTTACTATACTCACCCGGATACGAACTGGAGAAGCTGCATTGAGCATGCGGTTCGGATCGGGCTGGGGACAGACCAGTATGAGTTGATTACGCTGTGATAAGTGCAAGGAGGAGAGCGTGAGTCCGCAGGATAAAGTAGAAAGAGTTTTAAAAGAGATACATGTGGCCTTTTCTAAGAGCCCAACCTATAACGGCCAGCCGGACAAGATGATCGTGGACCGGAAAGAGTTTCTGATGCTTCTCGACCGTCTGAACCGGGGCATTTATGATATGATGGAGCAGTACGAACAGACCCGGCAGAGCCGCCAGAACGCCGAACGATCCTTCCACAGGAAGGGAAACGAGATTATCGAGAAGGCGAATGCCAGCGCGGACGATATCTATGCGGCTTCCGTGATTTATACGGCGGACGCCATCGGGCGGATCCACGACCTGATGGATCAGACGAATGAGTCCATGAACGACCTGTTCCGCCAGTTCCGTCGGGAACTGCGGGAGCAGAAGGATACGCTGCGCAGCCACGAGTCGGAGCTGCAGGCACAGCTGGCGGATCTTGCGGATACGAAGAAATATCTGGATCTGTTGCAGGATGTCAACCGTGAGCGCGAGCGCAAAAACCGGGATCTGGAGGCAGAGTGGAAGGCCGGAAATCAGTACGCGAGGGCGACATTCCGGACGGCAGCACCTGCCGCGCATGTGCGGGTTGACGAGGAGTATTTCGAGAAGCCGGGTGCGGCAAAACCGGAGGCTGTGATGACGGAACCGGCGGCGCCGACGGAGCAGCCGGATATCGTGATCAATAAAGATGCCGCGTATTTCAAGTGGAAAGAGGAGCAGGAAAAGAAAAAAGCATCGGAGGATGATGAGCATATACCGGATTCCGGACAGGCGGATGAGGTGCAGGTCAGAGAGCTGTACAAGGAAGAGGAGATGCAGAATTCCGATGATTTGCTTGAAGAGGCCAGAGGAGCGCAGGAAGCGGTTCCGGATGCAGATATCACGGTAGAGGGAGATCCGGCTCCGGAGGAAACCCGCGATCCGGCTTTCCCGGATGAGGCGGCGATTTACCAGGCCATTCTGGAGGATGAGCGGGCTGCCGAGGCGGAACGGTACGAATCCGAAAAGCGCGAGCGGCCGCATGCAGCCGGAATATTAAAAACGATAATTTTTGGGAAAGACTGATATAGGAGGAGAAACGGATGAAGCTATATGAAAACGGTGTATACCTGCTGAATGGCACAGAGATTGTGGAGGATACGCGCGATGCGGCGGCATGTCTGGCTTCCAGGGGCGTGTCTGCGGACAAAAAGGCGGCGGCCAAAGGGACGATGGCCTATCGCATTCTGGAGGCGCACAATACCTCCGGAAATATGGAGCAGCTCCAGATTAAGTTTGATAAGTTGACTTCACATGATATTACGTTTGTCGGTATCATTCAGACGGCGCGTGCTTCGGGATTGGAGAAATTCCCGATTCCGTATGTGCTGACCAACTGTCACAACAGTCTCTGCGCGGTGGGCGGAACCATCAATGAGGATGACCACATGTTCGGCCTGACCTGTGCGAAAAAATACGGCGGCGTCTACGTTCCTCCTCATCAGGCAGTGATTCACCAGTATGTCCGCGAGATGCTGGCCGGCGGCGGCAGGATGATTCTCGGATCGGATTCCCATACCCGCTACGGTGCTCTGGGGACGATGGCGATGGGCGAGGGCGGACCGGAGCTGGTAAAACAGCTTCTGAACCAGACTTACGATATCAAGATGCCGGGAGTGGTAGCCGTTTATATGAAGGGCGAGCCGGTGAAGGGCGTCGGCCCGCAGGATGTCGCGCTGGCAATTATCGGCGCGGTATTTAAGAACGGATATGTGAACAATAAAGTTATGGAGTTTGTGGGTCCGGGCGTGGCCTCCCTGAGCGTGGATTTCCGGATCGGCGTGGACGTGATGACCACGGAGACGACCTGCCTTTCCTCCATCTGGACGACGGACGAGAAAATCCGCGAATTTTATGAAATCCACGGAAGACCGGAGGACTATCGGGAGATGGCTCCGGAGGCGGCGGTCTACTATGACGGCTGCATAGAGATCGATCTCGGCGAGATCCGCCCGATGATTGCCATGCCGTTTCATCCGAGCAACACCTACACCATCGAGGAGGTGCAGGCGAACCTGACCGATATCCTTGCTGATGTGGAGAAACGCGCGATGGTCAGTCTGGATGGCGCGGTGGAGTACACACTGAGAGACAAGGTGCGAAACGGCCGTCTCTATGTGGATCAGGGAATCATCGCAGGCTGTGCAGGCGGCGGATTTGAAAATATCTGTGCGGCAGCGGATATCCTGGAGGGCGAGAGCATCGGACCGGACGAGTTCACGCTGAGCGTGTATCCGGCGTCCATGCCGATCTGGATGGAGCTGGTCAAAAACGGTGCGGCCGCAAAGATTATGGAGACCGGCGCGATCAGGAAGACGGCGTTCTGCGGCCCGTGCTTCGGCGCGGGGGATACGCCGGGCAACAACGGTTTCTCCATCCGCCACTCTACCCGGAATTTCCCGAACCGCGAGGGCTCGAAGCTTCAGAACGGGCAGATTGCATCGGTTGCTCTGATGGATGCCCGGTCCATCGCTGCGACGGCGGCAAACAAGGGCTATCTGACCGCCGCGACCGAGCTGGATGTGGAGTACAAGGGACAGAAATACTTCTTTGATAAGAAAATATATGAGAACCGCGTGTTTGACAGCAAGGGCGTCGCAGACCCGTCTGTCGAGATCAAGTTCGGCCCGAATATCAAGGATTGGCCGGCGATGAGTGCGCTGACCGACAATCTGGTACTGAAGGTGGTTTCCGAGATTCACGATCCGGTGACGACTACCGACGAGCTGATTCCCTCCGGCGAGACCTCCTCGTACCGTTCCAACCCGCTGGG
>JAJQBV010000041.1:4085-4687 GCA_021203115.1 Clostridiales bacterium
GAGTTTACGCTTTCCCGTAAGGATACCGAGTATGTCGGCCGCGCGAAGGAAGTGCAGCGCGCGGAGAAGGCCAGGATTGCGGGTGAGAAGCCGTCCGATGTTCTGCCGGAGATTGTTCCGATCATGGAGGCGATCCATACGAAATATCCGGATATCCGGCGCGACAATTTCGGCATCGGCAGCACGATCTTTGCGGTGAAGCCGGGCGACGGTTCCGCGCGTGAGCAGGCGGCCTCCTGCCAGAAAGTGCTGGGCGGATGGGCGAACATCGCAAATGAGTATGCGACCAAGCGGTACCGCTCGAACCTGATTAACTGGGGAATGCTTCCGTTTTTGATCGACGAGGGGGATCTGCCGTTTGCGAACGGGGATTACCTCTTTGTGCCGGAGATTCGGAAGGCAATAGAGGAACAAGCAACCGAGATTCCGGCTTATGTCGTGAAGGACGGCGGCCTGAAGCCGTTTACCCTGAGAATGGGCGACCTCACAGATGACGAGAGGGAGATCATCCTGAAGGGATGCCTGATCAATTATAATCGCAGATAAAGTGTGAGAAGAGGTCTGTTACAGCAGGCAGAAGTGTGGTATACTATCCCTACTAG
>JAJQBV010000080.1 GCA_021203115.1 Clostridiales bacterium
GATATGGCCATCGACCAGAAGCTGATTCTGAAACGGACGGAAGACCGGACGCAGGTCTATGCCGCTTCCTATTATTATATGGAGGCCAATGTGGCGGCGATGCTGCGGGAGCTGAATGTCCGTTACGATGGCTCCGAGACCGAGATGGAGAGCCGGATCGGCAAGCTGGAATCGCTCTCCGAGATTGAGCTGGATGAGCTGCAGCGCGTGGCGGTGAAGGAGGCGGTCCGAAACGGACTGCTGGTAATCACCGGAGGGCCGGGCACGGGGAAGACAACGACGATCAACACGATCATCCGCTATTTTGAGTCGGAGGGCATGGATATCTGCCTCGCGGCGCCTACGGGGCGCGCGGCCAAGAGGATGAGTGAGGCGACGGGATTCGAGGCGAAGACGATTCACCGGATGCTGGAACTCTCCGGAGGCGTGGAGGCGCGGGCCGGATTTGAGCGCAATGAGAAAAATCCGCTGGAGACCGATGTGATCATCATTGACGAGGTGTCCATGGTGGATATCACGCTGATGTATGCGCTTCTGAAGGCGGTCGTGGCGGGAACCCGGCTGATTCTGGTGGGCGATGCGAACCAGCTTCCCAGCGTCGGACCGGGGTGTGTGCTTCAGGACATCATCGAGGCGCATGCCTGCAACGTGGTGCGTCTGAACCATATTTTCCGCCAGGCTTCCCAGAGCGATATCGTTGTCAATGCGCATAAAATCAACCGCGGGGAGGCCGTGACGCTGGACAACCGGAGCAGGGATTTCTTTTTCCTGAAGCGGACGGATGCGAACGTGATCATCAGTGTCTGTATCCAGCTGATCCGGGAGAAGCTGCCGGGGTATGTACACGCCCGCCCGTTTGATATTCAGATGCTGACGCCCATGCGAAAGGGGCTGTTGGGCGTGGAGCGGTTAAACGGGATTCTGCAGGAGTATCTCAATCCGCCCGTACCGGGCAGGGAGGAGAAAGCGCACGGCGACGCGGTGTTTCGCGTCGGAGACAAGGTGATGCAGACGAAAAACAACTATCAGGCCGAGTGGGAGATTGTGAACCGCTACGGTATTCCGATCGAAAAGGGGCTCGGCGTGTTTAACGGAGACATGGGAATTATCCGTGAGATCAATTCTTTCGCGGAGTCCCTCACGGTAGAGTTTGAGGAGGGACGGATGGTCGAGTATCCGTTTAAACAGTTGGACGAGCTGGAGCTGGCCTACGCGATCACCATACATAAGGCACAGGGAAGCGAGTATCCGGCTGTGGTGATCCCACTGCTCGGAGGCCCGCGGATGCTGATGAACCGCAACCTCCTCTATACGGCGGTGACGCGTGCGCGGAAATGTGTGACTCTGGTGGGGGATGACCGCACGTTTTTCCACATGATCGAGAATGTGAATGAGCAAAAGCGTTACAGCGGGCTGCGGGACCGGCTGGAGGAGGCCGGGTGAGCGGTACTGTGACGGTGTATATAGAAGCGGTTTCGGCCGGAGTGCAGCGGCCGGAACCGGCATATCTGAGTTTTTAACGGAGAGAGTAGACAGGAGAAAATTTGGAGGTCAGAAATTTTCTGGATTACATTTATCCACCGCGCTGTCCGGTCTGCGACCGCATATCGGCAGAGGGCATCTGCGCTTCCTGCAGGAAGGAGATCGTGCGGATTGACTCGGATTACTGTCTGAAATGCGGCAGGCCGCTGGAGGAGAAGCGGGAGGAATATTGCCCGGAATGCAAAAAGAGGACGCACTATTTTGAACAGGGCAGATCCCTGTTCTCCTATCAGGGGCGGATCCGTTCGTCAATGTACCGGCTGAAGTATGCCAACCGCCGCGAGTATGCCGCCGTGTACGGAAGAGAGGCGGCGGAGTCTCTGGGGCGGTGGATCCGGCAGTCGCAGATTACGCGGATTGTTCCGGTTCCGCTTCATCCTTCCCGGCGGCGGGCGCGGGGTTATAATCAGGCGGCGCTGGTCGCCCGGGAGATCGGCCGGCAGATGGATCTGTTTTCGGATGAAACGCTCCTGTTCCGGACCCGGAAAACCGCACCGCTCAAGATGCTGACCGCCGGTCAGAGGAAGGATGTCCTGCGCGGTGCGTTTCAGGTGCGGGACGAGGGCTGCCGGGGCGCGCGGATCCTTCTGGTGGATGACATTTATACGACCGGCGCGACGGCGGATGCCGCGGCTCTCTGCCTGAGACAGGCGGGTGCTTTGAGGGTTTATGTGCTGAGTATTGCAATCGGCGGATGAAGAAAAAGCTTTTCTAATATATGGAACTGTGATATACTTGAAGCAGTGTAAATTTTTTAACAGGTGTCGAATATGATCAGTCAGGACAGAGTTCGTCAGATGAGCCGTTTGGCAATGATGGAATCTGATATAGGGAAAAACGCAATTCGGGTGTATTCATATCGGAGAGTCGATTATGTGATCGTGCAGGTGCTGAAAGGCATTATCTGGGGCACGGTCTGTTTTGCTGCTATCATGGTGCTGTGGCTCGGCTATATCTGGGATGACCTGAATTTATTTTTTTCTGACGCGCAGTACATGCCGTTCCTGGTGAAGGTGTTAAAAGGATATGGCATTTTCATGGCGTGTTATCTGGTGATCTGTGCTCTGGTGGCAGTCGTCCGTTTTAACAGATGCAGGAAACAGCGAACACTCTATCTGCGATATCTGAAACGACTGCGCAAATCTTACGCATCGGCTCCGGATGCCGATGACGAGGACGAATGACACTGTGGCTGGGGATCCGGCATGACGGCCGGATGGATTCAGTCAGACAGGAGGAGACATGGTTCAGCTATTAAAAATGAAAGAGCGGTTTTACCGGTTTGTCGGGCGGTATGAGATTTATGTCATGGCTGCCGTCCGGTTCGTGATCGCGTTTGCCGCTTTTCGTCTGATCAATTCCGCGACAGGATATATGAAGGTGCTGTCGGAGTATCCGATCGCCCTGATTCTGGCGCTGCTCTGCTCCTTTCTGCCCTCCGGCGTCATGGTGTTCCTCGGGGCAGTGCTGATTTTACTCCAGTTTTATGCGCTGTCGAATGTGCTCTGCCTGATCACGGTGATGGTTTTTCTTATCCTGTTTTGTGTGTATCTCCGGTTTTCGAACCGGATGGGGCTTTATGTCGTGCTGACACCGCTGTTTTCAATCATCGGGATTCCGTATACCCTGCCGGTGGCCTGCGGGCTTTTTAATGAGCCGTATTCCGTTATCTCCGTGCTCTGCGGTGAGGTGACATATTTCTTGATGAAGCACGTGGTCACAAGCTCCGCACTGTTTTTGTCGGAGAGCGAGACGGGGACCAAGAGTATGATCACACTGGCTGCCAACGAGATTCTCACGGACAGGGAGATGTATCTCTACCTGATTGCTTTTGCCATCGCGGCGGTTGCGGTGTACTGTGTCCGGAAGCTGGCCATTGATCAGGCCCACTCCGTTGCCGTGGTCGTTGGTATCGTGGTGCAGCTGGTCGTGATCGGGGGCGGGGAGATTTATCTCGGAAGCGCCGGCGCGATTCTGCGCGTTGTGATCGGCTCTGTGGTGTCTCTTGTGATCATGCTGGGTGTTGTTTTTATGACATACAGTCTGGATTATACCCGGGTGGAGCGTGTGCAGTTCGAGGACGACGAGTATTATTACTATGTGAAGGCTGTGCCGAAGGCTTTCGTTCTTCAGGAGGAGAAGCAGGTGAAGCACATCCACAAAAAGAAAACACATGGTAAAAAGACTACAAAGGGCAGAAAGCCGGAGACCGGGCCGGAGCATCAGGACAGTCTGGAGGAACAGGTTCTGAGAGAATTTAACGAATGAAAGTGTCATCGACTTTCATACAAGCTGATAGAAGGGAAGTGAAACAATGAGAGAGATGGCGGCGAGCCTCTATGCGGTCGTGAATAAATATCTGGATTGGATCAATCTGCCCAGATCGATCAGTGTCGCGGATATCGTCGAGATCATTATCATTGCTTTTGTAATATATAATATTCTGGCATGGATTAAAAACACGCGCGCGTGGGCGCTGCTGCGGGGGCTGATTGTCATCCTGATTTTTCTGGCTCTGATGGCGATTTTCCAGCTTAATGTCATCCTCTGGCTGGCGGCAAGACTGGCCAATGTTGCTGTCATAGCGCTGGTTATTATCTTCCAGCCGGAGCTGCGGAATGCCCTTGAAAGTCTCGGGAAGAGGAATTTTCTGGGAAAACTGTTCGACTTTGATTTTTCAAGGGATTCGTCCATGCGGTTTTCCGAGAGAACGATCTCGGAGATTGCGAAGGCCAGCTATGAGATGGGCAAGGCAAAGACCGGCGCGCTGATCGTGCTCGAGAGACGGGAGCGGCTGAACGAATACATCCGCACCGGCATCAATCTCGACTCGCTGATTTCCAGCCAGTTGCTGATTAATATATTTGAACATAACACGCCGCTGCATGACGGCGCTGTCATTGTGCGCGAGGACCGGATCGTCTCCGCGACCTGCTATCTGCCACTGTCGGACAATCTGGATCTGAGCAAGGATCTGGGAACCCGCCACCGGGCGGCGCTCGGTATCAGCGAGGCCAGCGATTCCGTTACGGTTGTGGTGTCTGAGGAGACCGGGTCCGTTTCACTGGCGATTGAGGGCACTCTGTACCGC
>JAJQBV010000204.1 GCA_021203115.1 Clostridiales bacterium
CGATCGTCACATCCTCCGGCAAAGGATCCGTCATATAGCGAAGCTTCTGTATGTTATTTGTCAGTGTCGGCGGCATCTGGACAAAGGTATACGGAATGTTCGCTCCGTAAAAGGCATCCGGGTCGATGGGATCTGTGCGAAGCCGTTCCCATGATTCAAAGTAAAGCGGCGTCCACTGTGTCTCCGGAACCGGCCAGTTCTCGGCATACCGCCATTTGTTCTCACCGGTCACCCAGTAGCGAACCGGAGGCTCATCCATTACGCCGGTATCGATTCCCTTTAGCCAGTAGTCGTACCACTTCATCATCTCATTGTGAAGCTCCATCTGATGGAAAGGCCGTTCCTGATGCGCCGGGCCGCCAAGCGACAGCTTTTTCGGAATATCATGCAGTTCCTTAAACCAATGCTGTGCTCCCTGCCAGTGAAAATGGTAGTCGATCGCATACTGTCCGGATCCCGTATAGACCGGAACCTGAATACTGTCGATCTTCTTTCGCGACATGGGTTCGTACTCTTCCGGCCTGTCATATGGATACAGCAGGAACGGAAACGTCATTCCAAGCGGATTTTTCTGTCCCTTCATAGTCAGCAGATTATAAATGTTTTTGTACATTTTGTAATCCGGGTTTTCCATCGCCTGCTTCCACAGTGTCTCCTCCGGCTCCGGCAATTCCTTCGGATTTCCGACTGCCATATGATCCACGCTCATGTGATCCAGATGGTAAAACAGGGTGTTCATGACCCCGCCGAGATTCATCTCACGGAAAAATCCGTAACACCATCCCGGATCCTGCGGAAAAATGGCTTTCAGATGCGGCGGCTGTGCAGCAGCGGCCATCATCTGATTGGCCGCAAAATTGGACAATCCGCACATTCCCACATTTCCGTCGCACCACTCCTGCTTTGCAATCCATTCGATCAGATCATAGTGATCCCACTGTGCCTCCATCGGTGTTCCGGGACCGGATTTTCCGGTGCCTCTGGCCTGAGCCATGACGTGGACATATCCTCTGGACGTAATAAATTTGGTGTCTCCGGACTCCAGATTTCCGAACCAAAAGTGGGACCAGCTCGGCTGAGACGGCATGGAAGCCGTATACTCGGCATCCAGCAAATCCTTGTTGTGCTGGCCGAAAGACAGGATGACCGGAAACGGACCGTCCGCATCCGGCAGATTGATATCAATGCACAGACGGCATCCGTCACGCATTTCCACATAGACATCTTTCATCCGCTTCATGCCGTGATAAATGGCCGGTGCATGATACTCTTGAAACTCTTTGTACATCTTGCTTTCTCCTCTCCTTTTTTCTTTTATTGTAAAATGTCAAAGCATATTTTCATCGTCTCAGGCTGACTAAAAGGCAGATTTTTTTGTGCACTGATAGACAAAGAGGAGTTTTTCTGATACCATGACAAAGGAATCTCCGGTTTGAGAGAAGGAAAGGAGGGTAAAGATGTTTATCAACTTAAAATCTATAGAGCAGTTATTTCTAGATCTTCCGACATTACGGCGCGAAACAGGGATTTCCGAATGTCTGACCGGCTGGCATAAGCTGCGCAACGCGGGTAAAAATTGCGTACCGCATCTCCTGTATGTTTGTAAGTCTTCCGCTATTTCCTCCGGCATGAAGTTTGCGGAAAATTCAAATATCCTCTGTATCGTGAATGGAGGTGATTCCCCTGATTCTGTCTCGGATTTTTTTCCGGATAACATTAATTTGTTGTGTATTTCCACACAATGCAAATCAGAAGTTTATGACACACTGTCTCTGTATTTCAACAATCAGTGCGCCATTGGCCTGTTTTCGGATTCACTTCTGGAAATCCTATTTCATGAGGGCGGCATTCAGACCATGGTTGACGGTGCATATCCTGCATTTAAAAATTCGATTTTTGTCTTTGATTCCGGATTTAATCTGATCGCCGCCAACCAAAAAGCGGCATCCAGCTCCCGTTCCGGGAAGGAACTCATAGAAAATCGGGGATTTTCGGAGAAGGAATTTCGCATGACTAACAGCCGCAACCATATTCATGAAAAAGTGTTGAAAAGCGAAACCCCGATTCTCTCACACAATCCGGAGATTGGAATCGATCAGCTCCTCTGCGCCATTGACACCGGAAAAGATATGGGACATATCGTTATCTCTGCGACCAATCGGCCATTTTCCGAGATTGATCGTCTGCTTTTGGTCACGCTGAAAAAATGCATCAACCAGCAGATGAAAAAGGATGAATTTGTCCGGAATACCAGAGGAAATAACTATGAGTATTTTCTGAGAGATCTGCTGGACGGGAAAATTGCCGCCGGACAATCCTTTCTTGACCGCTTTAACTATATCGGGAAAGAATTTCCCGAAGAAATTTTCTGTCTTGTTGTGGAAACTGCACGCAGCTCCGATATCATCAATGTTTACCGGATAAGAAATCTCTTTGAAAAACGATTTCCCGACTGCAAAACTCTGCTTTGGAATGCACAGATTCTTGTTCTTCTGAATGCGGCTCTCCCGGAAGATATGATCGCTGCGGAAATCAAAGATGCCCGGACAATCTGCAAGGACAATGGTCTGTTTGCCGGTCTCAGCAATCGGTTCCGCAGCATACTGAAAATCACGGAGTACCGCCAGCAGGCGCTCCGCGCCATCGAACTCGGTTCCTGTACTTCAGACAAGCCCGACCTGTTTATCTATGAAGATTATTATCTGGATCATATAAAAAATATATTTACACAAAAGGAATCAGCCGGTACCTTCTGTCATCCGAAAATGAAGTATCTGCTGGAGTATGACCAAAAACACGGATCCGAGCTGGCCTACACACTCTATATGTACCTGACACACGAGAGAAACCTTTCGGCAGCCGCGGCAGACATGCACATGCACCGGAATTCTCTGGTCTATCGCATTCACAGGATCCACGACATGATCGGCGATGACTATGAAAGCTATCAGGAACGGCAATATCTGATCCTCTCCTACGAACTGAACCGGGAACTGTAAAAAACGAGCCCGCACGGAACGGAAATTTCTCCATTCATATGGGCTCGTTTCAATCACTCAGATCTGCGCATTTCCCTACAGCTCTTCCGGGCGGATATGGAAGCCGAAGCTGTAGTGCGTATCGTTCAGCCGGTACTTATCCGCTAACTGCGGTCCGCAGCTTCCGGAGCCGATGCCGCTCTGGCGGTAGTCGATGCAGAAGATGGTCTGACCGGACTTCTCCAGCTCATAGTTGTGCGCCTTTTTCGTCAGCTCCTCCGCCGTATACTGGGAGAGGTTGAAGGAAAACGGCGTCTCGTTGTAAACAGACAGCCTATGAGTGCGGTCCGCAACAGTGACATACTCACAGCCATAATGGCTGCCGTTCTCCTGCGGCCGGATGTAGTCCTCGTGCATCGCCGCAACATGAGCGTCGAATTTGCCGAACCAGCTCGCCCGGCGCTTGTCAATATAGCTCTCGTAAGGACCGTATCCGTAATACTCCACCTTGCACATATTTTTCGGCAGGTGCAGGCGAAGGCCGAGCCGCGGAAGGTATGCCTCGTGAATCTCGAAGTTGTTCTCAATCCCATGCTGATCCAGCTTCAGTTCCGGATGATAGAAATACGGTGCATAGATACCGCGCATCACCGCATCCCGCTCTACCTCAAAGTGAACGTCGATCGTGCCGTTCGGGCGGATGACCCACTCAATCTCAAAATCCAGATATTTCTGGCGGTACACCGGTGCCATCGCGGAAACCGTGGTAATCTTTAAGCTCCCGTCCTCCAGTGTCTCAAATGCATTGCTGTAGGTACGGGTCTGCATGCAGTCATACCCTGCTTCATACCACAGCCGCTTTACGATACGGTCATTGTCGGTCGGCGCACGCCAGATATTCAGCTCCATGGGGTCATCCATAAAGCTGTGGTTTTTGTATACGATCCTGCCGATCACGCCGGTCAGGAGATTAAAGGTGTAGGAGAAATCCTCGCCCTCAATGTACACATAGCGCTCATCCTGTGTGTAGGTCACCGCCTTGTGATCAGATTTCTCGGACGCCAGCAAAGCTGTCAGCTTCTTCGTCGGCGCGTCATGAAGGAACAACTGGTCAAAGCCGAGGTCAAAGCCCTCCTCGCGGAACGGATCTGCCTTTAGCTTGTGGGAATGGAACATCACATAGGATTTGCCCTCCATCTGCGGCACCTCGATCGGAAGCGTGACCGTTTTCTTTGTCCGCGGAGCCACATCAAGGATCTGCGGATCGCGAACCTCACCGCTTGAAATCTCGTCACCGTCGCACCAGACAGACCATGTCAGATAAAGCGCGTCCTTCAGGTTCAGGAAATCCAGATTATTCTGCAGGATATATTTCCCCTCCGCTGCATCCGCCAGCTTCACGCGCACCGGACGATGTACGTTTTTGTACTCCCGGATGCCGACGGACAATGTGCGGTCCGGATAGACCAGACCATCCATGCAGAAATTCCCGTCGTGCGGATATTCGCCGAAATCACCGCCATAGTAAAACTTCTTGTGGCGGCTGTTGGTCTTGCCCATGTAGACGCCGTGGTCGCACCACTCCCAGACAAAACCGCCCACATAGGTATCATACATCTCCTCCAGCTCGT
>JAJQBV010000198.1 GCA_021203115.1 Clostridiales bacterium
CGTATAATGGGAATACAATACACAGGAGCCGACAAATCATGATTACCCGTGAAACCGATTACGCCCTGCGCCTGCTGCGGTCACTGATGGACGAGGAGCTCCATCCGGCGGCAGAGATCGCGGAAAAGGAGATGGTGCCGCAGGCATTCTCCTACAAAATATTAAAAAAGCTGTCGAAAGCGGGATATATTCAGATTTTACGCGGCGCGGACGGCGGCTGCCGGCTGGCAGCGGATTTAAAAAAGATAAGCCTCTATGACCTGATGAACGCAATGGGCGATAACTGCGGGATCAACCGCTGCATGGATGACTCATACCAATGCCCATGGAGGGAAAAGCACGAGATCTGCGAGGTACACTGCCGACTGGCAAAGATTCAGGAAACGATTACCACAGAGCTGCAGGCGCACAGCTTGCAGGAATTGCTCCACAGCGATTAAATTTTTTTGAAACTAAATTGGATAATTTTTATCTAGTATAGAAAATCAAACTCAAAGGAGGGACAAAGAATGCTGTTTCAGACGACACAAGACCACGAAGAACTGCGCAGTCGAATCCGCAAATTTGCCGAGGAGGAAGTAAAGCCTCTGGCATTTATGCTGGATCAGAACAACGAATTTCCCGCGGAAGCGGTGAAAAAGCTGGGCGAGCTGGGCCTGATGGGAATCCCCTACCCGGTTGAATACGGCGGAGCCGGACTTGAAGTATTAAGCTACGCCATCGCCGTGGAGGAGCTGGCCCGGGTAGACGGCGGTACCGGCGTTATCCTCTCAGCCCATGTATCTCTGGGATCCTGCCCGATCTTCGCCTACGGCACAGAGGAACAGAAGAAAAAATATCTCGTCCCTCTGGCGAAGGGAGAAAAAATCGGCGCCTTCGGCCTGACGGAGCCCAACGCCGGTTCGGACGCAGGCGGTACAGAGACGACCGCCGTCGACAAGGGCGACCACTATCTCTTAAACGGAGGCAAAATCTTCATCACAAATGCGCCAAAGGCCGACACCTACGTCGTCTTTGCCGTCACCACACCGGACATCGGCACGAGAGGCATCTCCGCCTTCATCGTGGAGAAGGGCTGGAAGGGATTTGAGTTCGGCGACCACTATGACAAGCTGGGTATCCGTTCCTCCTCCACCGCGGAGCTGATCTTCAACGATGTGAAGGTTCCGAAGGAAAACCTTCTCGGAAAAGAAGGACAGGGATTCAAAATCGCCATGTCCACGCTGGACGGCGGCCGAATCGGGATCGCGGCGCAGGCGCTGGGCATTGCGCAGGGCGCGTTCGAGCAGGCCCTCACCTACGCAAAGGAGCGCAACCAGTTCGGGAAACCCATCGCGGCACAGCAGGCGGTTTCCTTTAAACTGGCTGACATGGCGACAAAGCTGCGGTGCGCGCGCTTCCTTGTCTACTCCGCAGCGGAGTTAAAGGAAAACCATGTCCCCTACGGCACCGAATCCGCGATGGCGAAAATGTACGCCTCTGATATCGCGCTGGAGGTCACCAATGACGCGGTTCAGATCTTCGGCGGCACCGGCTACCTGAAGGGCATGGATGTGGAGCGGATGTACCGCGACGCCAAGATTACCACGATCTATGAAGGCACCAACGAGATCCAGCGCGTGGTTATCGCATCCGCACTGGTCGGAAAAATGCCGAAGGACAGCGGCGGCAGCCGTGCCGTGGCGAAAAAACCGGCGCCGATCACCGGTGTCCGCAAAAAGCAGATTTACAAGGGCGACGCCGGGGAGAGCGTCAATGCTCTGGTCGCGGCGCTTACCAAGGATGGCTATGATTTCTCCGTCGGAATTCCTGCCGACACCCCGATCGCTCAGGCGGAACGCGTTGCCTCCGCTGGAAAGGGCATCGGAGACAAGAAAAATATGAAGCTGATCGAACAGCTTGCCAAGGCAGCCGGAGCGGCGATCGGTTCCTCCCGCCCGGTGGCAGAAACCCTGAAATATGTACCGTTCGACCGCTATGTGGGCATGTCCGGACAGAAATTCAAGGGCAACCTCTATATCGCCTGCGGTATCTCCGGGGCGACACAACACCTGAAGGGCATCAAGGATGCCTCCACCATCGTAGCGATCAACAAAAACGGCAACGCCCCCATCTTCAAGAACTGCGACTACGGCATTGTGGGCGATGTCAACGAGGTTCTCCCGCTGCTGGCGGAAGCACTGGGACTGGAAGAAAAGCAGCCCGCCCCGCCCATGGTCAAAATGAAACGCCCGCAGGTGCCGAAGCCGGAACCGATCGGCAAGCGCTATGTCTGCGGCGGATGCGGCTACGAATATGTGCCGGAGCTCGGAGACGAGGACGCCGAGATCGCGCCCGGTACCCTGTTTGAACAGCTTCCGGAGGACTGGGTCTGTCCGGAATGTGCGGAAACCAAAGATCAGTTTATTGAAGCATAGAGAGGAGGAGCATTATGTATTGTGTGAGAGAAGTCACTGAAAATCTATATTGGGTCGGCGCCAACGATCACCGACTGACTCTGTTTGAAAATATTCATCCGATTCCCAGAGGCGTCAGCTATAATGCGTACCTCCTGCTGGATGAGCATACTGTTCTGTTTGACACGGTGGACTGGTCCGCCTGTCGGCAGTTGCTGGAGAATATGGACTATCTCCTGCAGGGACGCCCGCTGGACTACCTTGTCATCAACCACATGGAGCCCGACCACGGCGCCAGCATTGAAGAAATCCTGCTTCGCCATCCAAAGGTAAAGGTCATCTCCACGGAGAAATCCTTCATGTTCATGCGCCAGTTCGGTTTTCATGTGGATGAGCACGAGCTGATCGAGGTAAAGGAAGGGGATACCTACTGCTTCGGTGGCCATACCGTCACCTTCGTGGCCGCGCCGATGGTACACTGGCCGGAAGCCATGGTCACCTTTGATGTCACCAACGGCGTACTCTTTTCCGCGGATGCCTTCGGCTCCTTCATCGCGCTGGACGGCAAGCTCTTCGCCGACGAGGTAGATTTTGACCGCGACTGGATCGACGAGGCGCGCCGCTACCTCACCAACATCGTCGGAAAATACGGGCCGCACATCCAGCTCCTCCTGAAAAAAGTAGGCGGCATTCTGGATCAGATCAAATACATCTGCCCGCTCCACGGACCGGTCTGGCGCAAAGACCTGATGTATTTTATCGAGAAATACGACAAGTGGAGCCGCTATGAGCCGGAGGTCGATGGCGTGATGATCGTCTACGCCTCCATGTACGGCAACACCGAGGCAGCCGCTCAGGCGCTGGCCGCAAAGCTCTGCGAAAAGGGCTGCACCAACACTGCGGTCTACGACGTGTCCAACACGCACACCTCGTACCTGATCTCCGAGGCATTCAAATACAGCCACATTGTGCTGGCCTCCGTGACCTACAATCTGGGAATTTATCCGGTGATGCACAACCTGCTCATCGACATGAAAGCCCTGAACCTCCAAAACCGCACCATCGCCATCATCGAGAACGGTTCTTGGGCCTGTAAATCCGGCGACCTGATGCAGAAATTCATCGACGACGAGATGAAAAATATGACCGTCCTGAACGAGAGACTGAGCATGGCCTCCTCTCTGGGCGGCGACAAAGCGGCTGAGCTGGAATCGCTGGCGGATGCACTGGTGGAGTCCGTAAACGCCGGGCAGAACGGATAAACCTCCGCATTTGACCGGGAAATGGCTGTACCTAACATATATTCATGACTGAAAAAACGGCAGCGTAACAGAGAAAATTCTCCTCCGTCATGCTGCCGTTCATTTCGCTTTTCTTCTTCTAATACGTAAACCGCACTGCCGTCCCGTATGCAATCACCTCTGCAGCGCCCTGCATGATCGCAGAGGAAGCATAGCGGACATTCACGATCGCATCGGCGCCGAGTCCTTCCGCTTCCGATACCATCCGCTCTGTCGCAATCGCGCGGGCTTCGCTCATCATATCGTTATAGGCTTTCAGTTCTCCGTCCACCAGAGTCTTTAAACCCTGCGTGATATCCTTCCCGACATTCTTTGCCCGAACTGTGCTGCCCTTCACCAGTCCCAGCATCTCCAGCTTTTTCCCGGAAATGTAATCTGTGTTCACTAAGATCATCTTCGTCTCCTCTCCCTGTCTCTTTTTCCGTTTCCTTCATACGCAGATCATAACTCTTTTATTTCATTTTACCATAGCTTTCATAGCAAAATCAAGAATTCTGGATTTCCTCTCTGTAAGCATTGTGAAATAAAACTTTCTCTGTAAATCACTTAAAAAAGGGGTACCTTCTATAAGATCTTTGATTCGAGCCATGTCTATCTTAGGAACAATCCGTTTCAAGGCAAGGTTACACGCCTCCTGCTGCAAAGAAGAAATAAAATCAAAATAACGGATTTTCCTGTTATTCACAGTAATTGCCGAAGTTGGTATCTCAAATACGCGAAAATCCAATTCCTTCTGTTCGGAAAGAACTTTTGTCATAATCACGTCGTCGGCCTGCGGATAAAGACAGCTCCCACAATCATAGACCGGAGCAAGCTTTACCTCATCGGTCACCGTGTTATATAAAAACCCCCAGTTTCCGTTATGTCGATCCCAATTACCAATCAATGCATCCACAATGAAC
>JAJQBV010000098.1 GCA_021203115.1 Clostridiales bacterium
ATCGCGGCCATCTCAGCCAGCAGACAGTGGTACTCGTCCGGCATGCGGCGCGCAAGTTCGTTTTTGATGTCGCCTGAAAAGGACATGATGCCTCCCGTATTGCTGTCAGAATTTCCCTACGAATTTCACCTCAGGCTCCAGCGTGACGCCGAATTGATTCCGAACGGAATGCTGCACCTGCTCCATGAGGGAGCGGATGTCCGCCGCGGTGGCTCCGCCGCGGTTGATGACAAAGCCGCAATGTTTTTCGGAGACCTGTGCGCCGCCGACCGTAAACCCGCGAAGCCCGGCGTCCTCTATGAGCTTTCCGGCAAAGTATCCCTCCGGCCGCCTGAAGGTGCTGCCCGCACTCGGGTACTCCAGCGGCTGTTTCGTCACTCTTTTTTCCTTCAGCTCCTCCATCCGCGCCTGAATGCGGGCCGGATCGCCCTGTATCAGATGAAGCGCCGCCGACAGGACGATATATCCCCTCTCCGGAATCACGCTGTGGCGGTAGGAAAGCCCCAGCTCCCCGGCGGGAATCGTCCGGATCTCATTCTCCGGCGTAAGCACCGTCACCTCCGACAGAACATCGACCATCTCCCCGCCGTAGGCACCTGCGTTCATCACAACCGCGCCGCCGACGCTGCCGGGGATTCCCGCGGCAAACTCAAATCCGGTCAGACTCTCCGCAGCCGCACGCGCCGCCACGGCGGAGAGCAAAGCCCCCGCCTCAGCCGTCACCGTCACAGCCGCAGGATTGTTTGCAGAAGTCACTGTTCCGTCCGCGGCCGCCGCTGGCTGAGCTGATGTCGCGCTTTCGGCGTTCTCCTCCATCCGGATTCCGGACATCCGCTTCCCGATCTCCACCACGACACCGTCCACGCCGCCGTCTCCGCAGAGCAGGTTGCTGCCGTTGCCGATCACCAGACAGGGGATCTCCTTTTTCCTGCAGTAAGCGATCACCTCCGGCAGACTCTCCCCGTCCGGTGTGACCAGAAGCTGTGCCGGGCCGCCGACACGGAATGTCGTGTGACGGCTCATGGACTCATCGCGCAGGACATGCGCGACGCCGACTATTTGACACAGGTCATAGTAAATATATTCCTTCATGAAAATTCCTTCACAAACCTCAGATTTTTCATACCCCCTGCTCAGGTGGCCGGGAGCAATTCCAGTTACTATGCGTTCTGCAGAAACGCGACATAGCCCCGCAGCGCCTCATAGAGATCCGCCTTGCTGATGATCTCCCACGGCGCGTGCATATTCAGCACCGCGACACCGCTGTCGATGACACGCATATTGTAATTGCCGAGAATGTACGCGATCGTTCCGCCGCCACCGGCGTCCACCTTGCCGAGCTCTGCCGTCTGGAAGTAGACATTCGATCCGTCCATGACCGCACGCACATGCGCCACATACTCCGCACCGGCATCATTGGATCCGGACTTTCCGCGCGCTCCGGTGTACTTGTTGAAGACAAGGCCGCGCCCGAAATACGCGGAGTTGTTTTTCTCCATCACCGAAGGATAATTCGGGTCATACGCGGCGCTCACATCCGAGGAGAGCGCACAGGAATTCTGCAGCGCACGGCGCAGCTTCATCTCGCTGTACTCTCCGCAGGCGTTCATGACCTCCGCCACGGTATTCTCGAAAAACCGCGATTCCATACCGGTCGCGCCGACACTGCCGATCTCTTCCTTATCCACAAGAAGGCATGCACTGGTGCGCTCCGGCACCTCCATCTCAAGCATCGCTGCAAAGGAAGGGTATGCGCAGACGCGGTCGTCATGTCCGTAGCCCATGATCATGCTGCGGTCAAGGCCGTAGTCTCTCGCCTCGCCCGCCGGAACAATCTCGATCTCCGCGGAGAGGAAATCCTCCTCCTCGAAGTCGTACTGCTCCTTTAAAATCTCAAGCACCGCAGCGCAGACTCTGCGTTTGTCCGCTTTCTCCTTCTCGCTGTCCCCGTCCGCCGCTTTCATCGGAATGCTGCCGATCAGGACATTCAGATCCTCGCCCTCGATTACCTTGCTCGCTTTCTTCTCCATCTGCTCCGCGGAAAGATGGATCAGCAGGTCGCTGACGCCGAAAACCGGATCGGAGGGGTTTTCTCCGATGCTGATCGGAACCACGGTACCGTCCTTCTTGGCCACCACACCGTGGATTGCCAGCGGCAGGGTCACCCACTGGTACTTCTTGACCCCGCCGTAATAGTGCGTATCCAGAAGTGCCATGTCCGTATCCTCGTACAGCGGATTCTGTTTCAGATCAAGGCGGGGCGAGTCAATGTGTGCGCCGAGGATATTCATTCCCTCCTCAAAAGGCTTGCTTCCGATGACAAAGAGCGCCAGATTCTTTCCCATATTATCCGCATATACACGGTCGCCGGGTTTTAAAGTAATCCCGTTCGCGATCACATCTGCCATGTCACGGAAACCGGCTGCCTTCGCCCTCGCCGCAAGCTCCGTTACGCACTCACGCTCCGTCTTGCAGGCGGACAAGAACTGACGGTACTCCTCCGCAAACGCGAAGACCTTTGTGCGCTCCTCCTCCGTGTATTTTTCCCATGCGTTTTTTCTTTCCATGAATTATGCTCCTCTCGTAGTTCTGATTTTTATTCTGATTTTTATGTGATTTATGTGATATGTGTCCGGAAACGATTTCGATGCTCCTCCGGAAAAGTCGTCGCATTCGAATTCGTTTCTCGTACACATTCATTTACGTTTTCCTACTTTACTCGTTCCTCCAGTCCGGGCCGGAGTCCAGATTGCGCTGTACGCGGCGGTACAGCTCCTGCGCTGCATTGTATCCCATCTTTTTCTGCCTGTGGTTGACGGCTGCCGCCTCGCAGATGACCGCAAGGTTTCGCCCCGGCCGAATCGGAATGGAGTGGCAGACGATCTTGGTTCCGAGGATCTCTGTGTACTCTTCCTCCAGGCCCAGGCGGTCGTATTCATGCTCCCGCTCCCATGTCTCCAGCTTGATCACGAGGTCGATGGTCTGCTTTTCCTTCACTGCCTCCACACCGAAGAGGGTTTTCACATCGATAATCCCGATGCCGCGCAGCTCGATAAAATACTGTGTGACCTCCGGCGATTTGCCGACCAGCGTGTTGTCGCTGAGCTTGCGGATCTCCACCACATCATCCGTGACCAGACGGTGCCCGCGACGAATCATCTCCAGCGCCGCCTCGCTTTTTCCGATGCCGCTCTCGCCCATGATCAGAATGCCCTCCCCGTACACATCCACCAAAACACCGTGGATCGTGATGCTGGGCGCCAGCTCCCCGCTTAGATAGTGGATCGCCTCGGAAAGAAAATCGGAGGTGGAGCGCTTCGTCCCGAGGACCGGCACTCCGTTTTGTCTCGCCAGCTCATAACCCTTTGGCTGAAGCTGATATCCCCGGCAGAGAACCAGACAGGGAATATCCTGATCCATGAGCTGCTGGAACCGCAGCATGGCGACCTCCTTCGGAAGCTGCTCCATATAGGAGGACTCGACCTTTCCGAGCACCTGCACGCGCTCACTCGCGAAGCACTCAAAAAATCCCGTCAGCTCCAGACCCGGCCGGTTGACCTCGGACTTCGTGATGTAACGCTTTTCCATGTCGATGTCCGGTGTCAGGCTGGTCAGTCTCATATAATCTGCGAACTTTTTTACGCTAACCTTTTGCATGGTACTCCCCTTTTCATCCATGTATCATTTTTATATAGATGTGCCCGAAAAACAACTTCAACGCGGGCACGCTCTCGCTAGTCTCCGCACGCAGCGGTACATAAGAGACCAGAATACGGTCTCTAAGTACCGGCGGCTCCGTACTACCCGCTTGTGAAGTGTTTTTCGTACACATCACCCACACATAAACACTTTCTCACAATCTATATCTGCATTTTTTCTTTGTCCGGATGAAAGAATCCGTACACAGACTCCGCCGCGCGGCGGTTCATGGAGGGGACGGCCGCAAGGGTCTCCACATCGGCGCTGCGGATGGCTTCCAGCGACTGGAACTGCCGCATCAGCGCTTTTCTCCGCTCTGTTCCGATCAGCGGGATATCGTCCAGCACGGAGCGAACCTGCTCTTTCCCCCGAAGGGAACGGTGATACTCGATCGCAAAGCGGTGCGCCTCGTCCTGTATCCGCGTGATCAGGGCAAATCCCTCGGAGTGTGTGTCGATGGAGATCTCCTCGTTCTGATAATACAGTCCGCGTGTCCGGTGATGATCGTCCTTCACCATCCCGCAGACCGGTATGTCCAGTCCCAGCTCGTCGAGGACGGCCAGCGCGATGTTGACCTGCCCCTTCCCGCCGTCCATCAGAATCAGATCGGGAAAGCGGGTGAAGCTGCCGTACTCCTCCCCCAGCTCGCGGCTCCGGTCCTCCTGCCGTTCACGGATCCCGTGGGTAAAACGCCGGGTCAGAACCTCCCGCATTGACGCGTAATCGTCCGTTCCCGCCACGGTGCGCAGCCGGAACCGCATTTAATCGCTGCGGCAGGGTTTGACCTTCTCATATACTAT
>JAJQBV010000184.1 GCA_021203115.1 Clostridiales bacterium
CGAAGGAGATCCGTTGCACACTGCGTATCCGGGAGGGCGACCCGCTGGAAATTTTCACTGACCGGGAGGGCGAGATCATTTTCAAGAAATACTCTCCCATCGGCGAGCTTTCCGCCTTCGCCGGCCAATATGCGGAATGCCTCGCCCAGACCACCGGATGTCTGGCCTGCGTCAGCGACCGCAACCACATCATCTCGGCCGCGGGGAACCACAAAAAAGACTATGAGGGGAAGCCGATCAGCCGCCAGCTGGAAGCCATGATTGACAAACGAGCCCAACGGGTATCCGACAAAAACGATTCTTTCTTTATCAAACTGACCGCCGATGACGGTCTGGACTACCGGACACAGGCCATCAGCACCATCATCAGCGAGGGGGACGCCATCGGCTCCGTCATCCTCTGCAGTCAGGAGGAAAAGGAGACATCCGGCGACACCTGCCAAAAGCTGGTACAGACCGCGGCCGGATTTTTAGGGAAGCAGATGGAGCAGTAATCCGCCCTTTTCGAGAAACATCTTTTCATACAGAAAATATGAAAATTTTGACACGCCCCCTCTTGTATTTCACTCTGCACTGTGCTAGTATGAATTGGAATAAAGATCAAAACTCTTCAGGGCAGGGTGCAATTCCCGACCGGCGGTACAGCCCGCGAGCGCGCAAGCGTTGATTTGGTGACTCCCAGATGGGACATTCCAAAGCCGACAGTAAAGTCTGGATGAAAGAATGGTTTTGCTACGCGGATAGCTTATTTTGATACCCATGACCCTGAGATGAATCTCAGGGTTTTCTTAATTATAGGAAGGAGGTACACGGGCATGACCGGAGAAGATTACATGCGCCGGGCGCTGGAGCTGGCCAAGCAGGGCACAGGCTACACCAACCCCAATCCGATGGTCGGCTGTGTCGTCGTAAAGGACGGGCGGATCATCAGCGAGGGATACCATGAGAAATACGGCGAATTTCACGCAGAGCGAAATGCCCTGACCCGCTGCACGGAGGACACGGCCGGAGCCGATCTGTATGTGACATTGGAGCCCTGCTGCCACTACGGAAAGACGCCGCCGTGCACCGAGATCATCATTGAGAAAAAAATCGCCCGGGTCTTTGTCGGCAGCATGGATTCCAACCCCCTTGTCGCCGGAAAAGGCGTACAGATTCTCCGCGATGCGGGCATCACGGTGGAAACCGGCATTCTCGATGCGGAGTGCCGGAAATTAAACGAAGTGTTTTATCACTTCATTCAAACCAAAACCCCCTTTGTGGTCATGAAATATGCCATGTCCTTAGACGGCAAGATCGCCTGTGCAACCGGCGACTCCAAATGGGTTACAGGGGAGGCCTCCCGCGCTCATGTCCATGAGCTCCGCAAGCGCTATAAAGGCATTATAGTCGGACTGGGAACGGTTCTGGCGGATGACCCCATGTTAAACTGCCGGGTCGCCGAGAACGCTGACCCTGTGCGGATCATCTGCGACAGCCGTCTTCGGACACCGCCTGACAGTCAGATCGTCCGCACCGCGCACGAGATTCCCGCGATCATCGCCTGCTCCCACTCTGCATGTGAGACAAAGCAGGGACAGGAGAGAGCCGCCCGCCTCACGGATGCCGGTGTGCAGATCATCCCCACCGGCGGAACGCACGGCGTAAATTTAAAAGAGCTGATGACCATCCTCGGTGCTCAGGGCATCGACAGCATTCTCCTGGAGGGCGGCGGCACGCTGAACGCCTCTGCGCTCAGGGACGGCATCGTAAACAAGGTCTACGCCTACATCGCAGGGAAACTCATCGGCGGTGCAGATGCCCCGACTCCGGTCTCCGGAATGGGCGCAGAACACATGTCGGAGGCGGTAAAACTGCGCGACATGGAAATACAGACATTCGGGGAGGACATCTGCATCAGCGGATATCCGATTGATGCGTAAATCATATGGAGGGAAACAAACTATGTTCACCGGTTTAATTGAAGAAGTCGGCACCATCCAGAGTATCCGCCGCGGGCAGAAATCCTGCGTGCTGACCATCGGCTGCCGCACTGTTCTGGAAGATTCAAAAGTCGGGGACAGCATCGCGGTAAACGGTGTCTGCCTGACCGTCACCGGCATGGGCGGGAGCTACTACACCGCGGATGTCATGGCGGAAACCATGAACCGCAGTTCTCTCGGACAGCTCTCCTCCGGCTCCGGCGTCAATCTGGAGCGCGCCATGCCGGCAAACGGCCGCTTCGGCGGGCACATCGTCTCCGGGCACATCGACGGCACCGGCACGATCCGGAGCATCGAGCGCGAGGACAACGCCGTCTGGTATACGATTGAGGCTGCACCCGCAATCCTGCGCTATGTTGTGGAAAAGGGTTCGATCACCATCGACGGCATCAGCCTGACCGTGGCGTATGTGGACGAGCGGTGCTTCCGCGTATCCATCATTCCCCACACGCAGCAGGTGACTGCGCTGCACGACCGCCGCGTCGGGAATATCGTCAATCTGGAATGTGATATCATCGGAAAATATGTGGAAAAGCTGCTGACCCACCCCGCCGCGGAGAAACCCACCGAACAGCCCGCGTCCGCAGAACAGAGCGGCATTACGGAAGAATTCCTGCGCAAATACGGCTTTTAAGAAACAGATCAAGAGAAACATGGAGGTATAAATATGTCAAAACAAATCGGAACCATCGATCAGGCTTTAACGGACATGAAAAACGGAAAAGTCATTCTGGTCATCGACGACCCGGAAAGGGAAAATGAGGGCGACCTGATTTGCGCCGCCCAGTTCGCCACACAATCCAACGTAAACCTGATGGCCAGCGAGGCGAAAGGGCTCATCTGCATGCCTATGGCCGGCGAGCTCTGCGATGCGCTCGGACTGAACCAGATGGTGACCAACAACACAGACAACCACTGCACGGCCTTTACCGTGTCCATCGACCATGTGGACACCACCACGGGCATCTCCGCGGCGGAGCGCTCCGTCACGGCTTTAAAAGCAGTCGAGGATGGCACAAAGCCGTCGGATTTCCGCCGTCCCGGACATATGTTTCCGCTCCGCGCCAGAGAGGGCGGCGTGCTGGTGCGCGACGGCCACACGGAGGCGACCATCGACCTCTGCCGCCTTGCCGGTTTAAAGCCCTGCGGGCTCTGCTGCGAGATCATGCGGGAGGACGGCACCATGATGCGGACGACCGAGCTTTTGGAATTTGCCGACCGCCTCGATCTGACGGTCATCACCATTCCGGATCTCATCAAATACCGGATGCGCAACGAAAGTCTGGTCAAGCGTCAGGCGGAGGCAAAGCTTCCGACCAAATACGGCGAATTCAAGATCTACGGCTATGAAAATACCGTCAACGGAGACAATCACGTCGCTCTGGTGATGGGCGAGATCTCCGAGGATGAGCCGGTACTCTGCCGGGTTCACTCCGAGTGCCTGACCGGGGATGTCTTCGGCTCCGCCCGCTGCGACTGCGGCGAGCAGCTGGATGCCGCAATGAAGGCCATCGCCAAAGAGGGGAAAGGCGTCCTCCTCTATCTGCGCCAGGAAGGCCGGGGCATCGGTCTGATCAACAAGCTGAAAGCCTACGAGCTGCAGGAACAGGGATACGACACGGTCGATGCCAATATCCGTCTGGGCTTCCCGGCTGACCTGCGCGAGTACGGCATCGGCGCACAGATTCTCTGCGACCTCGGCGCGAAGCATCTGCGCCTGCTTACCAACAATCCGAAGAAAATCACCGGCCTCTCCGGTTACGGCATCACCATCGAGGAGCGGGTACCCATCCAGATCAAGGCACAGAAGTTTGACTACTTCTATTTAAAGACCAAACAGGAACGGATGGAGCACATGACAGACTACAAATAGGCACCGGAAAACATTCATATATATAAAGAAAGGAAAATCATCATGAGAGTCTTAGAAGGAAATGTAGTAGCAAAAAATATGAAAATCGGCATTGTCGCCGCACGTTTTAACGAGTTTATCGTATCGAAGCTGGTCAGCGGCGCACAGGACGCGTGCATCCGCCACGGCGTCAGCGACGACGACATTGATCTGGCATGGGTGCCCGGCGCATTCGAGCTGCCGATCATCGCGCAGAAAATGGCATCGTCCGGAAAATATGACGCGGTTCTCTGCCTCGGCGCTGTGATCAAAGGCTCCACCAGCCACTATGACCTGGTCTGCGCGGAGACCTCCAAGGGCATCGCTACCGTCGGCTTAAAAACCGGCGTCCCCACCCTCTTCGGCGTCGTCACCACAGACAATATCGAGCAGGCCATCGAGCGTGCCGGAACCAAGGCGGGAAACAAGGGGTATGATGTCGCCTGCTCCGCCATCGAGATGGTGAACCTTATGCGGAATATCTAATATTATAGATGATGAAACAAGGGGTTGGAGAAACAGTTCAACGCGGGCACGCTCTCGCTAGTCTCCGCACGCAGCGGTACATAAGAGACCA
>JAJQBV010000114.1 GCA_021203115.1 Clostridiales bacterium
CATGTGTTAGGCACGCCGCCAGCGTTCATCCTGAGCCAGGATCAAACTCTCATAATATAAGCGTTTTAAAATCTTCCTGCCGCATTGCAGCTTGGACAGATGGAAAGCTCGCTTTCCTATCTGTATCATGCTGTAAGACGATTGGAGGATTGACGGATAACGAGGAAGCACCGCTTCCGAGTTTTCTGTTAATCCTGCAGGAAGATCCCCTGTCCAGAACATCTGGCTTTTTAACCGTGTTCCGTTACTGTTTTAGGTTGCGCGATCGTCCTTTGCAATATTTACAATTGATCGCTGTTCTTGAATAAAATCTTTGGATCTTTCAAGGTCATTTCACTGTTCAGTTATCAATGTCCGCGCTGTCTCGTTTTCGCGACAGCCCGATTATAATATCACGGCCGCCTGCGATTGTCAACAGCTTTTTTGAAATAAAATGAAAAAAATAAACGGAGAAAGAGGGATTTGAACCCTCGCGCCGCGTGAACGACCTACACCCTTAGCAGGGGCGCCTCTTCAGCCACTTGAGTATTTCTCCATATATTTTATTCAGTTCGCGTCTGTGACGCATTAATTACTATACTAAACCGCCCCGTGTTTGTCAAGAAAAATTTACAGAAGAAAGTGTCGTTAATAGACAGGCAGATGGGGGTGCTTGCACACCCAGATGACTGGATATTAAACGACCATGCCAGTATGAGCAAGTAGCACTACTCATACCGCAGCGCGTCAATGACTTCCATTTTCGACGCTTTCTTCGCCGGATAGGATCCGAAAAAGATCCCGATCAGCATGGAAAACCCGACAGACAACAGAATTGCGATTCCGGACGGCCGCACATTCAAAATAATATAGGAGGAGTAATCCGCATAATAGGTGTTGACCAGCAGCCACGCCACCTTTCCGAGAATAAACTCGAGGAGAAGGCCGAGAAGGATCCCAATCACCCCGCCGATCACGCAGAGCACCACCGATTCGATCAGAAACTGCTGGCGGATGGTCCGGTTTTTCGCGCCCAGCGCTTTCCGGATGCCGATCTCCCGTGTCCGCTCCGTGATGGAGACCAGCATGATATTCATAACGCCGATTCCGCCCACGATCAGGGAAATCGCCGCAATAACGGAGATCGCAATCGTGAGAACATTAATCACCGTATCTATGACGCCGAGCTCGCTGGACTGGTTGTAGCACCAGATTTCCCACTCGTCGTTTTCGCTGTAAATCTCCGTGAAATAACTCTCCACCTCGGCCTGTGCCAGATCCGCATCCGCCCCGATCTGCAGCTGGATATTCACATAGCTGAATCCGGATATATCCTCCTGCGAGAGGGCGTTTGCAGTCGTCACAGGGATATACAGATATGTGTATCTGTCCTGCTCCGCCAAAGACGTATCGACACCGAAAATCGCTTCACTGTACTCATACACACCTACAACGGTAAATGTATAGCTGTAACCGTCCGTATTCTCAAAGACAATCTGCCGGCCGATGGGATTCTCCTCCCCGAAATAATTGTCCGCCATCCGATCAGAAACCAGACAGACTCCCTTTTCCTTCAGCATATCCTGCCGGGTGATATTCCTTCCCCGAAGCAGCTCCAGCGAATTATATTCGATCTCCTGATCCGTAACACCCTCCACATAAACATTAGCGTAGGTATCGCTGTTTTCAAAAATCTGTCCCTCTCCCAGCCAGGTCGATGCCGTAAACCCGGCAATCTCATCCGGATAAGTCTCCTGCAGCTCATCCAGCATATCAATGGTAATGTAATCCTCCTTCTCCATCTCCGGATATTCCCATGTCTCCCAGTCCTCCTCATCCTCCGGATAAACCGCGTCCACGCTCACATAGATGGAATTTCCGCCCAGAGAGTTCAGCGTTGCGCTCAGCGTGCTTCGCAGGGAGGTTCCGATCGTTGTAATGGTGATGACCGCTGTAATACCGATAATGATGCCCAGCATGGTGAGCAGGGAGCGCATTTTATTTTCAAAAATATTGTGCAGCGCCTCTTTTATATTCTCCACTAACACGGCAGCTCCCCTCCTCTCCCGTCCGAGGTAATGACTCCGTCATTTAAAACCACAACCCTCTGGGTTTCCTCCGCAAGCTCTCTGGAATGGGTGATCAGCACGATGGTTTTTCCCTGCTCCTCATGAAGCTTGTGAAAAATATCCATGATCATATGTCCGGTGCGGGAATCCAGCGCGCCGGTCGGCTCATCCGCCAATATAATCGAAGGCTCATTGATCATGGCGCGGGCTATGGCAATCCGCTGATTCTGTCCGCCGGAGAGCTCATTCGGCCTGTGGGTTGCCCGATCCTCCATCCCGACCATGCGGAGCATCTCCATTCCCCTTTCCTTTAAATCCTTACTCTTTTCTTCACTGTATAAAAGGGGAAGCGTCACGTTTTTCAGTGCGTTCGATCTTCCGATCAGATTAAAATTCTGGAATACAAATCCGATTTTTTTATTCCGGATGCCGCTCCTCACCGCATCATTCATCTGGTTCACATCCTGCCCCTCCAGAAAGTAATCGCCCTCTGTCTGGCAATCCAGAACACCGATGATATTCATCAGTGTACTCTTTCCGGAACCAGACTCTCCCACGATGGATATGAACTCACCCTTCCTGACATCGAGGTCAATCCCATGCAGAATCTCCAGCTCGTTGGGCTGTCCGATATAAAATTTCTTAATGATATGCTCCATTTTGATTATCACATCCTGTGACATATCCGGTCTCCTGTCCATTTTCTGCATTAACCAACCGTGATTGTTATCTCTTCTTCGTAATCTTCCCCGGATTCTTCTTCCATATAGAAGCTTCCGTCAAAAATATCCCCTTCCACAATGGAATAATCCATGATAATATAATCGCCCTCCGCAAGATCGCCGCCGGTCACTTCCACATAGTAGTCTATCTCCTCGCCGACCTCAATGTCCCTTCGCACGGCGATGAAATCCATATCTACGTTGTTTTCTTCCGCAACTAAGACATACGCCTGCCCGTCCTCATCATACTGCACCAGATCGTAGGGAACACAGAGTATATCTGACTTGTCTGTGAGAATAATCTTGGCTTTCACCGACATGCCGCTCAAAAGCTCACAGTCATCCATGCGGATATCCACGGAAAACCCACCGGTTCCGGTCTCGGAAGAGGTTGTCAGCACCTTCACCACCCGCCCGATCTCCCCACTGATCTCCTCATCCGGAAGCGCATCCGCCGTGATGATTGCCTTCATCCCTTCCTCAAGGCTCAGAATATCCGTCTCATCGACCGTCGCCGTCATAATCATGGTGTCCACACTCTCGACGGTGACTAATGTTGCATCGGGCGTATTGACATCGCCCACCGCTGCCTTGACATCCGTGACA
Organism: Clostridiales bacterium; assembly: GCA_021203115.1. Classification (GTDB taxonomy): domain Bacteria; phylum Bacillota; class Clostridia; order Lachnospirales; family Lachnospiraceae; genus Eubacterium_I. The sequence goes on from JAJQBV010000114.1 coordinate 3,377, forward strand.
ACCCCGTCGGTCTGGCTGATGATCTCGCAGTCATCCAGCTGACTGTACAGCGTATCCAACTGCTTCCGGGTGGTCGTATCGTCTGTCGTATTGTATTTTTCCATATCAATGGTATTCTGTGCATTGTAAATCGCTTCATCCGTCGCCGACTTCACAGAATTATAGTTTGCTTTTGCCTCGCTTACGGCGGCCTCCGCGGAAGACACCGCCGCCTGATACTCCGGCAGCTCCGTCTGCAAAGCGGAAATCTGTGCGGCAAGATCGGCTTTCGCCGCCTCATCCTCCAAGGCATTCATCTGATCTGTCAGCGCCGTAATCTGCTCATTTACCGCCTTCAGCGAAGCCACTGCCGCGTCATAAGAAGACTGGGCGCTTGAAATCGCCTGATTCGCCGCCGCGAGCTGTGTTTCCTGATCGAACTTTGCCTACTCCAGAGCGCGCTGATTCTGCGTGGAGGTATTCGCCGCCAGTGCTTCCGCGTTGGCAATGGAGGTCTCCAGCATATCGATTTCCGACTGAATCGCTTCCGTATCCAGCGTGGCGATCACGTCGCCAACCTTCACCTCATCGCCGACCGCCACATTCACCGTCAGAATCTCCGATGCGGCCGAGGAAGAATAATTCATGCTGGACTCCCCGCTGACCGTTCCCTTCAGGGAAATGTATTCGGACAGATCTCTCTTCTGAACCTCTTCCAGTTCGACCACATTTGACTCGATAGTCACGGTATTTAATTTTTTCCTTACGAAAAACACGAGGGCGATGATCACCGCCGCAATGATCACAAGAATAAGAATCAGCTTTTTTCGTTTGAATTGTTTTTTCACGATATAACCTCCCCGCTCTCAGACTGCTGAGTGTATTATACTGGGGGAAGTCTGCTTTTTTACAGCATAATTTCTTAAGAGATTATTAAGATAAAAAGGCGGCACCATTTCGTGCCGCCCCGTTTCAAAGCTTATACCGCTGTCCTGCCTTCTGTTTTACCATATTTTATGTAATGTATGTAATACGATTTGAGGTCTGAGCCGTAGGCCGCTCGCAGATCCCG
>JAJQBV010000060.1 GCA_021203115.1 Clostridiales bacterium
AATATCGCGGAACGCTCGGAACAGACTCGCTTCAGCACCGTGAGTTACTTTACCGGGTTTTTTAAAAAACAGAGGGGATACACCCCGCAACACTATCGAAAGAATTATATTTCAGAAAAAAATAAGGCAGAATACTAATGAGCTACACATACCGAAGCAAATAAACATGAAATTCACGGGAAGATCAGCTCCTCCACCGTGACAAATTCGTAGTTTTCCCGCGACAGTTCATCAATGACCTGAAACGCCGCCTCCACACTGGAGGCGGAAGCATCGTGCAGGAGGATGATGTCATACTCCTCCGTGTTTTCCAGAATCCTTTGGGTGATTACCGCGGTATCATCCGTCGCCCAGTCCAGTGGATCCACATTCCACATAACCGTCACCAGGCAAAAATCATTGTCCAGCGCAGACAGCTAGTTCCCATACGGCGGCCGCACAAAGGACGGCCACTCGCCGGTCAGCTCACAGATACGGTCGCCGGTCTTCTGAATCTGCTCACAGGCTGCCGCCTCCGACAGACTCTCAAGATCGACATGCTCATAGGAATGGATGCCGATCTCGTGTCCGTCTGCAAACATCTCCTCCACAATCTCCGGATACAATTCAATCTGTTTCCCGAGAAGAAAAAAGGTGGCATGAACGCCGCGCTCCCGCAGGCCATCCAGAAGAAGCGGCGTGTACGCTCCGTCCGGACCGTCGTCAAAGGTCAGGGCGATCTTTTTTGCCTCGGATGTCTCGCTGAATGTCTCGCTTCCCGTTGCGGCTGTCCCGGTCGGCACCTCATCCTTCGCCTCTGCCGTCCGTCCCTGTGCCGCTCTCTCTGCTGTCTCACGCTTTGCAGAACCGGCTCCCGATATTTTCCCGCAAAAAAGCAGGGACACGATCAGTATGCTCAGAATGAAATCCGCAAAAAGCAGCCTTCGCCCGATATTCCTCATACGCCGATATGCAACCCGAAAAACTGTGCCTTACTCCCAAGATATGAATGCAGGGCGAAAAAAGAACTGTCCCGCATTCGCAGGACAGTTCCTTTTATAATTTCATTCAATGCGCAGATCAGCCGGTTACTGCCTGACTCCGGCGGTCAGATGATCCCCCTCCACATCGATGAGGATTGTGTCCTCCGCCCGGACCTTGTCGGCCAGAATCAGCTTCGCAGAGAGCGTCTCCACATATTTCTGAAGGAAACGCTTCAGCGGCCGTGCGCCGTAGACCGGATCATAGCCGTGCTCCACGATAAAGCTTTCCGCCGCTGGTGTCAGCTCCACGCTGATCTCCCGATCCTCCAGACGATCATTCAGCTCATCCATCAGCAGGTGGATGATATTCCCGATGTTGTCCTTCGTCAGCGGTTTGAAGAGAATGATCTCATCCAGCCGGTTTAAGAACTCCGGACGGAAGCTGGCGCGCAGCTCCTCCATCACCAGCTCCTCCGCAGCCGGACTGATCTCACCGTTGGCATCGATACCCTCCAGCAAATGCGCGGAACCGAGGTTCGATGTCATAATGATGATGGTATTTTTAAAGTCCACCGTCCGCCCCTGAGAATCCGTGATCCGCCCGTCGTCCAGAACCTGCAGCAGAACATTAAAGACATCCGGGTGCGCTTTCTCCACCTCGTCAAAGAGGACGACCGAATACGGTTTCCTGCGAACCGCCTCGGTGAGCTGTCCGCCCTCGTCATAGCCCACATATCCGGGAGGCGCTCCGATCAGCCTTGACACGGAGTATTTCTCCATGTACTCACTCATATCCAGGCGAACCATGTTGGACTCATCGTCAAACAGGCTGGCGGCCAGCGCTTTCGCCAGCTCCGTCTTGCCGACGCCGGTCGGACCGAGGAACAGAAAAGAACCGATCGGTTTCTCCGGATCTTTGATCCCGGCCTTCGAGCGGATGATCGCCTCCGTCACCTTCGTCACGCCCTCGTCCTGACCGATGACGCGCTTGTGCAGCTCATCGTCCAGATGGAGGGTCTTGTTGCGCTCGCTCTCCGTGAGCTTCGCCACCGGGATCCCCGTCCACCGGGATACGATCTTTGCGATCTCATCCTCGCTGACGTTCTCATGAACCAGCGACATATCCTTGTTTTTAACAATCTCTTCCTCCTGCGCCAGCTGTTTCTCCAGCGCCGGTTTTTTGCCGTACTGCAGCTCGGCCGCCTTGTTCAGGTCGTAATTCTGCTCGGCGAGCTGGATCTCCTTATTTAAGCTCTCCAGCTCCTCCCGCAGCTTCTGCACGCGCTCCACGGCCATCTTCTCATTGTCCCACTGGGCTTTCCGGGTCTGAAACTCGTTCCGCAGCTCCGCCAGCTCTTTCTGCAGGTTTTCCAGACGGTCTTTGCTCAGGCTGTCCTCCTCTTTTTTCAGGGCAGTCTCCTCAATCTCCATCTGCATCACGCGGCGGTTCAGCTCATCCAGCTCCGTCGGCATGGAATCCAGCTCCGTCTTGATCAGGGCGCAGGCCTCATCGACCAGATCGATGGCCTTGTCCGGAAGGAAACGGTCGGAAATGTAGCGGTTCGAGAGCACCGCCGCCGATACCAGCGCGCTGTCCGTAATCTTCACACCGTGGAACACCTCGTACCGCTCCTTCAATCCGCGGAGAATGGAGATCGTGTCCTCCACCGTCGGTTCATCCACCATGACCGGCTGGAACCGCCGCTCTAAGGCAGCGTCCTTCTCCACATACTCCCGGTACTCATCCAGCGTGGTGGCGCCGATGCAGTGCAGCTCGCCTCTGGCCAGCATCGGTTTTAACATATTGCCCGCATCCATTACTCCGTCCGTCTTGCCGGCACCCACGATGGTGTGCAGCTCATCGATGAAGAGGATGATCTGGCCATTGCTGGCCTTGACCTCATCCAAAACCGCCTTCAGGCGCTCCTCGAACTCGCCGCGGTATTTCGCTCCGGCAAGCAGCGCACCCATATCAAGGGCAAAAAGCTTCTTTTCCTTCAATCCCTCCGGCACATCGCCGCGGACAATCCGCTGCGCAAGGCCCTCCACCACAGCCGTCTTGCCGACGCCGGGTTCACCGATCAGCACCGGATTGTTTTTCGTCTTCCGGGAGAGGATGCGGATCACATTGCGAATCTCGCTGTCCCGGCCGATCACCGGATCCAGCTTCTGGTCGCGGGCACGCTCCACCATATCATAGCCGTATTTTTCCAGTGTATCGTAAGTCTCCTCCGGGTTATCCGTGGTCACTCTCTGGTTGCCCCGGACCGTCGAAAGCGCCTGCAAAAAGCGTTCCCTCGTGATCCCGTACTCCTTAAAAATCTCCTTCATTGCCGGGTTCGGATAGCGTAGCATGCTCAGGAACAGATGCTCCACGGAGACATACTCATCTCCCATCTGCTTTGCCTCATCCTCCGCGGAAATCAGCACTTTGTTCAGCATCTGCCCGATATGGAGCTGACCGCCGGACACCTTCACGCGCTTCGCCAGATGGCGCTCCGCGTTGTCGCAGAAATGCTCCTTGTTGATCTCCATCTTCTCGATCAGCTTCGGAATCAGACCGTCCGGCTGGCGAAGCAGCGCCATCAGCAGATGCTCCTGCTCGATTTCCTGATTTCCGTATTCAACAGCCAGCTTCTCGCAGTCCTGAACCGCTTCCATTGACTTTTGTGTAAATTTCTGGATATTCATAACACCACTCCTTTCTGATGTTTCGTGCCTAATTTATATTATATTAACAGGTAAATATGTGGGAATTCACCGCTGCAAGATACGATTTCTTCCCGCTTTCCTTGTTATAACACAGAAATTAGCACTCGTCAAGCCCGAGTGCTAATAATTTCAGATAATTTTCTATTTTCCGGTAATATACGCAAGCAAGCCTGTGCATCCATCCATGACATCCCGAAACGTCGCGTCAAAATCACCGGTGTACCACGGATCAGCCACATCCCGATCCTTTCCGGCAAACTCCAGCATCTTGTATATCTTGTTCTGCGGATCCCCGCCCGCGATGCGCTCCATGTTCCGGATGTTCGCCCGGTCCATGCCGATCAGGTAATCATACTCCAGATAATCCCGCCGCGTCATCTGTACCGCCCGGTGCGGAATCAAGGGAATCCCCTCCTCGGCCAGCTTCCGCTCGGTACCGTAGTGCGGCGGGTTGCCGATCTCCTCCCGGCTGGTCGCGGCGGAGTCGATGAGGAACTCGTCCTCCATGCCGGCCTGCTCCGCTAAGTAGGTGAAAACGCTTTGAGCCATAGTGCTGCGGCAGATGTTGCCGTGGCAGACAAACAATACTTTTATCATCTTTTTATAAGTCCTCATTTCTTCTCAAAAGTCCCGGAAATCGTTGAAAATGGTGTGCTTCCCGTCAAGTAGACAATAAAAAAATTAAAAAGTTTTTCCCG
>JAJQBV010000037.1 GCA_021203115.1 Clostridiales bacterium
GTATGCGGTTATGTTCACGAAGGCGACAATCCCCCGGCAGAATGTCCGATCTGCCACGCTCCGGCTGAGAAGTTTCAGGAGCAGTCCGGCGAGATGAGCTGGGCAGCAGAGCATGTAGTCGGCGTTGCACAGGGCGTCAGCGAGGATATCCTTGCAGACCTCAGAGCGAATTTTGAGGGCGAGTGCTCCGAAGTCGGTATGTATCTGGCGATGGCCCGCGTCGCTCACAGAGAGGGCTATCCGGAGATCGGTCTTTACTGGGAGAAGGCTGCTTATGAGGAGGCGGAGCATGCCGCTAAGTTTGCGGAGCTCCTCGGCGAGGTTGTCACCGACAGCACCAAGAAGAATCTTGAGATGAGAGTTGAGGCCGAGAACGGCGCAACCGCAGGAAAATTTGACCTTGCGAAGCGCGCGAAGGCCGCGAATCTCGATGCGATCCACGACACTGTCCATGAGATGGCGCGCGATGAGGCGAGACACGGACGCGCCTTCCAGGGATTGCTAGACAGATACTTCAACTAAATATAGAAAGGATAAGTTAATCATGAAAAAATATGTTTGCGGCCCCTGCGGCTATGAATACGATCCGGCCGTCGGCGATCCGGACAACGGTATCGCTCCCGGCACAGCATTTGAGGATCTGCCGGAGGATTGGGTATGTCCCATCTGCGGCATGGGAAAGGAAGAATTCTCTGAAGCCTAAAATGTAAACCCCCATCTGAATCTTTTCATATAATAAAATCCCTGCACCAAAACCGGCGCAGGGATTTATTATACCTTCATACAATTTTTTTAATATCTGTTATCGATAGGAACGTCCGATCTCCAGTCCCTTCTCAAACGCTTCCTTGTTCAGCGGGAGCAGCTTTGCCTTGCTGGCCAGCTTGTGCTTGATGGTGCCCCAGACAACCTCCGGAGAAACCACCTCGGTGTAACCGACATAAACGCCGAGCATGATAACATTCAAAACCTTGGAGTTGCCCATCTCATAGGCCATCTCCGTAACCGGCGCCTTGATGATTTTCACATCGGGCCGGTCAATAGTGCTCTCATCCACGATGGAGCTGTTGATGAACAGATTGCCTCCCTGCTTTAAGGTCGGAAGGAACTTCACGAGAGACGGCTCGTTCATCACGATCAGGTCGTCCATCACATCGCCCAGCGGCGCACCTACCATCTCGTCAGAGATAACGACGAAGCAGTTCGCGGTACCGCCGCGCTGCTCTGCGCCGTATGACGGGAAGAACGTAACGTTTTTATCTGTGGAATCACAGGTAGCGGTCGCAAGGAACTTGCCGAGGGTCATAACGCCCTGTCCGCCGAATCCGCCAACACACAAATTTGTTTCCATAAAATTCTTCCTCCTTCTTATTTATCTCTCACCACGCCAAGCGGGTACTCCGGCAGCATCTTCTGCTCGATGAAATCGAGAGCATCCAGCGGATCCAGACCCCAGTTGGTCGGGCAGCTCGTGACGATCTCAACCAGTGAGAAACCTTTTCCGTCGATCTGATTCTGGATGGCTTTCTTGATGGCCTTCTTCGTCTTGATACAGTTCTGCGGTGTGTTGCAGCTCGTTCTCTCCAGATAAGCCGGAGCGGTAAGCTGATTCAAAATCTCACACATATGCATCGGATAGCCGTGTTCCTCGGCGATACGTCCCTTCGGAGCGGTGGAAGCTCTCATGCCGATCAGAGTCGTGGGAGCCATCTGGCCGCCGGTCATACCGTAGATACCGTTGTTGATAAAGATAACCGTGATATTCTCACCGCGGTTCGCCGCAGAGACGGACTCCGCGAGACCGATGGAGGCAAAGTCGCCGTCACCCTGATAGGTGATGTAAATGGAGTCCGGATTGCTCCTCTTCATACCGGTGGCCACTGCGCAGGCACGGCCGTGCGGGGATGTAATGGTATCATATGCGATGTAGTCCATGTGCAGACCGCAGCATCCGATACCTGTGATCAGGACGCTCTTATCTACGATGTCCAGCTCGTCGAGAACCTCGCCGAGCAGCTTGATAACGGTGCTGTGCATACAGCCCGGGCAAAATCCGGATACTTTATCTTCCTGAATTGTTTTTGTTCTAGAGTAAACTAATTCCACTGACGTACCCTCCTAATCTATCTAAAATTTTTCTTGCAGATCTGATAACAGCCTCGCGGCTCATCACGTTTCCGCCGGAGCACAGGCATGTCTCGATGACCGCGCGGTTCTTCACGCCGATCGCCACATCCTCATAATACTGCGCCGGGATGGACATCTCCACATCGAGAACAGCCTTGCAGATATTGTAATCAATGTTGTCAAACGATGTATACGGGAACGGGCTGACCGTGATCGGACGGATCAGGCCGACTCTGTATCCCTGTTTGCGAAGGATATCCACGACAGATTTGCAGATACGTCCGCAGATGCCGTACGCGGTCAGGATGAGCTCCGCGTCTTCCACCAGATACTCCTCCACCTGGATGTCCTTCACCCAGCTGTCATACATCCGCGCGGCATCCTCGTTCCATTTCTGCATAACGGCGGTATCCCACTGTCCGGGCTGGATCCAGGAGCGGTTCGCGTAATCGAGCTTGTGTCCGATACAGGCCCATTTTTTCTTGTTCTCTTTAATCTCGGCGATCTCCTCGTCCGACTTCATATCCGGAAGCTCCACCGGCTCCATCATCGTACCGATCACGCCGTCCGCCAGAACCAGTACCGGGTTCATGTCCCTGTCCGCATAGTCAAAGGCCGCGTATGTAAGGTCAACAGCCTCCTGTACCGTGGACGGAGCCAGGACGATCATCTTGAAGCCGCCGTTGCCGGAAGCCTTCGTCGCCTGAAAGTAATCCATCTGTGCCGGCTGAATCGCGCCTACACCCGGACCCCCGCGCGCCACATTACAATATACCAGAGGCATACGCGCCGCCGCGGCGTAGGAAATGCCCTCGCTCTTCAATGCGATACCCGGGCTGGATGAGGACGTCATCGCCCTGGTTCCTGCGGATACCGCACCGTAAACCATGTTCACGGACGCCACTTCCGACTCGCCCTGCACGAATGTGCCGCCGACCTCCGGGAGTCTCCGGGCAAAATACTCCGGGATCTCGTTCTGCGGTGTGATAGGATATCCGGCGAAAAATCTACAGCCGGCTCTTACTGCTGCTTCCGCGATCGCTTCGCAGCCCTTCATCAATACTCTTGCCATAATCTTTCAACCTCCTTATTTGTAGATCTCTATCGCACCGTCCGGACAGATACGTCCGCACATACAACAAGCGATACAGGCATCCATGTTTACCGGTTTCACATACTCGTAGCCCTTGGCGTTGACCTTGGTTCCAATAGCCAAAACCCCTTTAGGGCAAAACTTGACGCAGTAACCACAACTCTTACAGCGTTCTGATCTAACTACAATTTTTGCCATTTTAGTTAAATCCTCCTCTCAATAAAGACTTGTTTTTATTTACGAAACACCGGCCGATAAACACCGCACCGATGTTAAGCACAATATCATGATCTCAATCCGCGGCGAAAACCCGCGGCAATCGAAATACTCAGCCCTTCCCCGGCAGGGGCGGCCCGCCCGGACTGTACGGTTCAAACTGAAGCCACTCATAAGTCAGATATAAATGCACCGGCATCACCGGCACATCCGACTGATCCCGCACCGCCTCGTAGAGATCCTCCCGGACACAGGCAAAATCCACCGCAATGTAGGGCGTCACCATCTCCGACATCTTCCGGCTGCCCTCCACGAACTCGCGCTCCGTGGTCGTCAGACCGTTGTTCGGGTTATTTACCATGTGCAGCTTGCCCAGCTGAATGTGCGACACACCCAGAATCTTGGCCAGCGTCTCATCAATGTGGTCGATATCGTTTGACCACGGCCGGTAAGCGTTCAGCACATAATAGACAATCGTGAGATCCCTATTGATCTGGGGCGCATATCCGCCGATGGACCGCGCTCCGATATAATCTCCGCCGATGTCCAGAATCACGTAGCAGTCCGGATCACGCAGGAGACGGTTCACTCCGCCGACCAGAACCGGCGCGTCCATAAACTGATCCTCATAGTGGAAAATCACGCCCAGCGCCTCGATCTCCGCGACCACATCCCGGGAACGAAACAGCGGCTTCGTCATATCCATGTCGAAATAGTGAACCGGCTTGTCGCCCAGATCCACCATATACTTTTCAAAATTCAGCGACACCTCACTCTTGCCGCTGCCGGCCTCACCGAGGAAGACAAAATTAACATGATTCCCGATCAGAGACCTCAATGCGTCAAACATAAATCCTACCTCATGTACACAAAAGCATTTCGTTTTTGTTCGTCACTGTTCATATAATACTATACTTTCACC
>JAJQBV010000166.1 GCA_021203115.1 Clostridiales bacterium
ATCGACATGCCGACAAGGCGAAGGTTGATTTTCATTTTCATTTCGGTTCTCTCTCCGGTTTCATTGTTTTCAATCGATCACATAACCCACATTCCGCACGGTCCGGATCCGGCTGCCCGCATCTCCGAGCTTCTGCCGCAGGGTCTTGATGTGCATATCCACGGTGCGGGATTCTCCCTCGAGCTCCGTTCCCCAGACCTGCCGCATGATGGACTCTCTGGAAAGGACCACGCTCGGGTTCGTCATGAGATACCGCAGCAGTTCATACTCCTTAAACGTCAGCTCCAGCTGGCGATCGTCCACAAAGACGAGATGCCGGTCATGGTCGATCGTGATATTTCCCAGCTGCAGAATCTTCGGCTCCTTCGACTCCGTCCGGCGAAGCAGCACCTTGACCCGTGTGATCAGCTCCATGATGGAAAAGGGTTTTTTGATGTAGTCGTCCGCCCCCTCATCCAGCCCACGGATCATATCCATCTCCGTGGTCTTCGCCGTCACCATAATGACCGGAATGCGCTTTGTGGAGGGATTTGTCCTCAGTTTTTTCAGGATATCATACCCGCTCTCGTCCGGAAGCATGATGTCCAGAAGAATCAGATCCGGTGTGATCTCCTCCATTTTTTTGTAAAAATCCTTTGCTTTCTCGAATGCACAGACCATGTAATTGCTGTTTTTTAACGCGATGGTCTCAATCTCTCGAATACTGCTGTCATCCTCTACGATGTAGATCAGTGCCATTTTCCCCACCTTCCTGTTTTATTCCTGTCGCTCCGGAAGAACATATTTCTCCCTGATTTTCCGGTAATCCTTGCGGAACTCCCGGCTGTCCTCCAGAGGTATTTTATCCTGCTCTGTGAGATCCTCCTCACTGTAAATGCGGATCATGCAGGTTCCCACATAAGAGCAGTGATCCAGCACATGTTCAAACGCAGTGATCATTTCTTCAAGAATCAACCCCGCATCCATGGAACACCGGCCGCTGCGAAGACGGTCAATGTGCCTTTGGCGGAGCTCCACACTCATACTGTCCGTGGCCTCCTCGTAGGCCTCGATGCTCCGGGCCTTTGCCAGATCCATATTCCGGTACGCCGCAATCGTATGGCTTAAAATATCCTGCGTGGCTCCGGCATACACCATCAGCTCCTGCATGCCGGATTCGGAGATATGGATTTCTTTCTCACGCAATGCTGCAATCGAATCGCACACCGATGCCACGTGGTCCGCAATCCGCTCAAAATCACGGATGCATTGGAGCATGACCGAGATCTGACGGCTGTCCTGCGCGGAAAGGCTCCGGCTGCTGATTTTCATCAGATAAATACTCAGCGCCGCCTCATACCGCGCGGCACGCTTCTCGATCACGGCGGTCTGTTCATCGAACTGACCCGTCCCGTCCGCCAGCAAACGAATGCAGCAGTTCAATGATCGCTGCGCCATCTCTGCCATCTGCACCGTCGTATCCCGACAGATTTTCACCGCGAAGGCCGGTTTCTCCAGGAAACGGTCGTCCAGAACTGCCAGCTCATCCGGCGTCTCCTCCGGCGCCTTCGGCCTCTGATCCGGGATCGTCCGCACCGCCAGCTTCACCAGCAGACCGGCAAAGGGGAACCACGCGACACAGCAGGCGATATTAAACAGGCTGTGCACCATCGCGATACCCGCCGCATTTGCCGCGTCATCCAGAAATGAAAACCCGACTGCCGCATTCACGATGTAGAAAGCGGCCATGAACACGATCGTGCCGATCAGGTTGAAATACAGATGCATCATGGAAGCGCGCTTCGCGTTTCTCCCGGCTCCGACTGCCGAGATCATGGCCGTCACATAGGTTCCGATGTTCTGTCCCATGATGATCGGGATCGCCGCCGCATAGGGAACCGCGCCCGTCGCGCACAGCGCCTGCAGGATACCGATGGAGGCGGAGGAGCTCTGGATCACGGCGGTCAGCACCGCACCGGCCAGCACACCCAGAACCGGATTGGAAAACATAGTGAGAATCGATGTGAAGTGCTCGTTTTCCGCCAGCGGCTCCACTGCGCCGCTCATCGTCTCCATGCCGAACATCAGTACCGCAAAGCCCAGCAGAATCGAGCCGACATCCCGTTTCCGCTCGTTATCCTTCGCCGTCATCGTCAGGACAATGCCGATCACGGCCAGAACCGGCGAGAACGACGATGGCTTCAACATGGAAATCAAAAGACCGCCGCCGCTGATTCCGGTCAGCGAGAGAATCCACGAGGTCACCGTCGTACCGATGTTGGCGCCCATGATCACGCCCACCGCCTGCGTCAGATTCATGATGCCGGAATTTACAAAACCGATCACCATGACCGTCGTCGCGGAGGACGACTGGATCACCGCCGTCACCGCAGCGCCCAGCAGGACGCCCTTGATCCGGTTGGGCGTGAGCTTCTCCAGAATACTGTCCAATCTGCCGCCGGAAACCTTGACCAAACCGTCGCCCATCGTATTCATTCCAAACAAAAACATAGCAAGGCCGCCGGCCAATGTCAATATCGAAAAAATATCCATAAAAGAACTCCCTGTTTTTTACATTGTAAATTTTTTTTACATTGTAAAATGTATATGTAAAAACCAAAGAGTTCCTTTTGTAAAACCTATGTAAAATTTTATTTTCTCTCGCCGCAAATCATGTAGATCACCCATTTCGCGATATTTTCCGCGTGATCGCCGATCCGTTCAAAGTACTTTGCGACCAGCAGAAGGTCCGGCGCAGCCTCCGTGAACTTGCCGTTCTCCTGAATCAGACGGATCAGTGTTCGCTTAGCCTCCAGGAAAAGCTCATCCATCAGATCATCCCGCTGCACGACCTCCTCGGCCTTCTCCATGTCACGATTGACAAAGGCCTGAATCGCATCCATGACCATGACCATACTCTCGGCCGCCATCTTTTTGATGACCTCCATCTCCGGAAGATCTCTGGCGTCCGCCAGAAAGATGGAAATCTCCGAGATGTCCGCCGCGTGGTCGCCGATCCGCTCCATGTCCGCCACCATCCGCAGCGCGGAGGAAACCAGCCGAAGATCCGACGCCACCGGCTGCTGCTTCATCAGAAGCTTCATGCACAGGCCCTCGATATCCCGCATCTTGTTATCGATCTCCTCGTCATAGTCGACATTGCCCTTCGCCTTCTCCGGATCGTGGTGCACGATCGCTTCGATGGCATATTCAATGGCCTGCTCCACCATGTGACCCATGGTGATGAGCTCGCCGTTTAATTCGTTGAGCTGCTTATCAAAGTAATTTCTCATGATTATGTCCTCCTTTTATCATCCGAACCTTCCGGTAATATACTCTTCCGTCTTCTTATCCTTCGGCATGGAGAAGATCTGATCCGTCGGCCCGTACTCCACAAGGTCGCCCAGAAGGAAGAACGCGGTCTGGTCGGATACACGCACTGCCTGCTGCATATTATGTGTCACCATCACGATGGTATACTGTTTTTTCAGCTCCATGACCAGATCCTCGATCTTCGAAGTGGAGATCGGATCCAGCGCCGAGGTGGACTCATCCATCAAAAGCACCTCCGGCTGAACCGCAAGGGCGCGCGCGATGCAGATTCTCTGCTGCTGCCCGCCGGACACCGCCAGCGCGCTCTTTTTCAGGGAATCCTTCACCTCGTCCCAGATCGCCGCCCCGCGCAGCGATTCCTCCACGATCTCATCCAGCTTTGTCTTGGAGCGAATGCCGTGCGTCCGGGGACCAAAGGCCACGTTGTCATAGATACTCATGGGAAAGGGATTCGCCTTCTGGAACACCATGCCGACTCTCTTTCTCAGCAGGTTGACATCCATGTTTTTCGCATAAATGTCCTCACCGTCCAGAGAGATCAGGCCGTCGATCCGGCATCCCTCGATCAGGTCGTTCATGCGGTTTAACGATTTTAACAGCGTGGACTTTCCGCATCCGGAAGGTCCGATAAACGCGGTAATCTGGTTTTCCTGGATCTCCAGGTTAATATTTTTCAGCGCATGAAAATTCGAATAGTGGAGATTCATGTTTTCTACGGTCATTTTTATACTCACTGTATTTCTTCCTTTCTGCCGTTATTCTTTTTTCATCAGGGCTACAAGCCGGTCTGAAAGTATGTTGATCACCAGCACCATAACCAGCAGGATTACCGCTGTCGCAAACGCCTGGTCCGTGTGCAGACCCTCCTGGGAAAGCACATACATATGCACCGCAAGGGTACGTCCGGAGGACAAAAGATTCTTCGGAAGCTCCGCCACGGTACCCGCCGTGTAGATCACCGACGACGACTAAACCTAAAAAAAAACAGTCGCCAGAATCACGC
>JAJQBV010000150.1:0-4079 GCA_021203115.1 Clostridiales bacterium
GTTTTATGCGGCCTGCGACTGATTTTTACTCTATGCAACTGTCAAACTCCCGAGTAAAATTCTCTGTTGCAATTAAAAAAATCCTGTGGCATAATGGGTTTGTAAATCTGACATTATGCAAGATAACAGATTTGGAGGAAGCAGGATAAAAGATGGCAGTGATTCGAAGAATGTCCTTAGTTGATCAGGTGTATGAAAAGTTGCGTGATCAGATTGTGTCGCTGGAGATTCCCTTTGGCAGCAAGCTGAATGTCAGCAAGCTGCAGGAGGAGTACGGGGTGAGCTCCACACCGATCCGGGAGGCGCTGAACCGGCTGTTAAACGACGGGCTGATTGAGTTCGAGAATAATGTCGGCGCAAGGGTGATTGATCTGACGCCGGACGATGTGCGGCAGGTGCAGGAGCTTTCCTATGCCTATAAGATCGTTGCCGCGCGGAATGCCCTGCGCAGCGGTGACCTTACCGCGATGGCGGAGGAAATCAACCGCTATATCGAGCAGTACCGCCATTCGACGAATGTGGTGGAGAGCTGCCGCTGTATCAAGGATATTCTGGATGTCTTCTACAAAAACGCAAACAATGACCGGCTTCTCGCCCGGGTGACATCCTTAAACGGGCTGGACAGTATTCTGCATTCGCTTTTCGCGATTCCTCGCGAGCAGGGAGGCAGCGGCGGGCAGTATCACTCCGGCATTGTTTATTTTGAGCAGATTCGGGAGGCGGTGCTGGACAGCGATTTTAACCGCATCTGTGATGCGCTGGAGGGGCATCAGCTCTGGTCCCGCGAGTATATTCTGAAAAATATGGAGACGATCCGAAACAAGAGAGCGTAATTTTTTCGGGATCACAGCCCGATGCAGCTATGGCTTTTGTTGTCGCCAGAGGACAATGACAGTATATATTATTTATCTATGACAAGGAGGAGATTCCAATGGTATTGACAAATTTTGATGTATTGATCGAAAAGGTAAAGGGTTTTCCGGAGCCAAAGAGAGTCGTCGTGGCAGCGGCGGGCGACGCTCACACCTTAGAGGCCATCAAGGAGGCCGTGGATGAGGGGATCGTGGTTCCGGTTCTGGTAGGCGACAAGGCGAAGATTCAGGAGATTGCAGGCGAGATCGGCCTGACCGTTGCGGAGGAGGATATCTATGATGTGCCGGATGTCGTCGAGGCGGCGCAGAGGGCAGTGGCTCTGATCCGTGAGGGGAAGGGCGACTTTATCATGAAGGGCAAGCTGGAGACCGCGCAGATCTTAAAGCCGGTTGTAAACAAGGAGACTGGCCTCGGTACCGGGCGCGTGATGTCTCACTTCGTGCTGGATGAGATTCCGAATTACCACAAGCTGATCGTCACGACGGACGGCGGCATGATGACCTATCCGACGCTGGAGCAGAAAAAGGACATCATCGTCAATACCGTGGAGACTCTGAAGGCGCTCGGCTATGAGAATCCGAAGGTTGCCTGCGTGGCGGCGGTTGAGAAGGTGAATCCGAAGATGCCGGAGACGGTTGAGGCGGATGCGTTAAAGCAGATGAACAAAAACGGCGAGATCAAGGACTGCATCGTGGAAGGTCCGATCTCTCTGGATATCGCGCTCAGCAAGGAGATCGCGGATGTCAAAGGTTTTGACAGCCCGGTGGCCGGCGATGCGGATGTCATTCTGGTTCCGAACATTCAGGTCGGCAATATCCTCGGAAAGTCGATCACTGTGATCGCGGGCGGCAACATGGCTGGCTTTATCGTTGGCGCACAGGTGCCCATCGTTATGACATCCAGAGGATCCTCCGCGAAGGAGAAGTATCTCTCTCTGGTGCTGGCAGCGGCGGCAACGGCAGGAAAGTAGGAATTCCGAAGCGTTACATATGTCATATAATATGGAGAAATCCCCTTGAAACAAGGGGATTTCTTTTCGCCTCTGCGGTCTGGCCGGTGTCCGTCTCAGCGCGCATTTTGTTCATCAATATATTTGTCCATGATGTCTTTGAGCTGATCCTGATACTTCATCTCTGTATGGACTTTGAACGCGTCCGGGTCGATGGGCAGATTCAGCTCGTTCAGCCGCCGGATGCTCCAGACATAGAGGATGTCCAGCGCAGGGATCAGATCCTTGCCGAGCGGTGTCAGAATGTACTCCACCTTCAGTGGAATCGTGTTGTACTGGATCCGTTCGACCAGCCCGTCGCGGGTCAGCTCCTTCAGCTGCTGGCTCAGCACCTTTTCACTGACCCTCAGCGTCTTCTTCGTCTCATTGAAGCGGATCTTTCCGTAATGGTGAATGTGATGAAGAAGGGCCATTTTCCATTTTCCGAAAATACAGTTTGTTACAAAATGATACGGATTCACAGCGTCCATAACCAACACCTCCCCTGTCTGCAATATGTAATTCACTGACAAAATAGTTTCTTACTGTGAATAAAGTTATTAAGTATCGTATAAGTTACCAATTCTGATATATTGTATCAGGTCATCTGTTCTTTTGCAATCGAAAAATTATTAAAAAAGTGAAAAATTTCCATTGTTCTAAGAAATCACCCTGCATCATAAGAATGTAAAAAAGGATTTTGCCCGGAAAAAGCGGGAAAATGCTTTTTGAGAGATCGGGTCAGGGAGGACAAATTACATATGCCGGATACTACTATCTATCAAAATATAGCGGCGCGGACCGGAGGGGATATTTATCTGGGTGTGGTCGGCCCGGTGCGGACCGGAAAATCCACGTTTATCAAGCGGTTTATGGACCTGATGGTGCTTTCCCGGATGGAGGAGGGCGATGAGAAGAGCCGGACTGTGGATGAGCTTCCGCAGGCGGCGCAGGGAAAGACCATCATGACGACGGAGCCGAAATTCATTCCGAGGGAAGCGGTGGAGGTGAAGCTGGAGGAGAATCTGCCGGTGCGGATTCGCCTGATCGACTGTGTCGGCTATCTGATTGACGGCGTGAACGGACATATGGAGGACGGGAAGGAGCGGATGGTCCGAACGCCGTGGTACGACTATGAGATTCCCTTTGCGAAGGCGGCGATGATCGGGACGCAGCGGGTCATCCGCGAGCACTCCACGATCGGGATTGTGGTCACCACCGACGGGAGCTTTACGGACCTTCCGCGGGCCGCATATCTGCCGGCGGAGGAACGGACGGTGGCGGAGTTAAAGGAGATCGGGAAGCCGTTCGTGATTCTCCTGAACACGCCGAAGCCCTACAGCGACCAGACGGCTGCGCTGGCAGAGGAGCTGCGGGAGAAATATCAGGTTTCCGTTTTGCCGGTGAACTGTGAGCAGATGCGGAGCGGGGATCTTCAGAAAATCCTGCAGGAGGTGCTGTATGAATTCCCGGTGGAGCGTCTGGATTTCTTCCTGCCGAAATGGGTGGAAATGCTGCCGCAGGATCATCCGGTCCGGGCCGCTGCCGCGGAGGAGGCGGAGCGGATTCTGTATGCGGCCGGACAGATGCGGGATATCGTCGGGAGAGAGTGGAAACCGCAGCGCGAAGAGATCACGGAGATCGGGACGGAGCAGGTCGACCTTGCGGCCGGCACGGCGCGGCTTCGCATGCAGGTGAGAGAGAGTCTGTACTATGAAAACTTAAGTGAGCTGACCGGCGTGCCCGTTCACGACGAGTATGAAATGATCTCGCTTTTTCGCAGCATGGCAAAGCAGAAGCAGCGCTACGATCAGGTGGGCGCCGCCATGGACAGCGTTCAGACGACCGGATACGGCGTGGTGTCGCCGTCTGCAGGGGATATCCGCATTGAGGAGCCGGTCCTGATGCGGCACGGAAACCGGTACGGGGTGAAAATCCGGGCGAGCTCGCCGTCCATCCACATGATCCGCGCGAATATCGAGACGGAGATCGCGCCGGTCATCGGCAGCGAGGAACAGGCACAGGACCTCATTGATTACATTAAAGAGAATCAGGATGATGCGGACGGCCTCTGGAAGACGAAGATTTTCGGGAAATCTGTCGGAGAGCTTGTGGAGGACGGCATCCGCCGGAAAATCACGATGATGGATGAGGAGAGCCAGATGAAGCTGCAGGATACCATGCAGAAGATCGTCAACGACAGCAACGGCGGGCTGGT
>JAJQBV010000150.1:4089-4309 GCA_021203115.1 Clostridiales bacterium
GCTGGTCTGCATTATCATCTGATATAGAAAAATGACGGAAAACAATCGTTTTCCGTCATCTTTATGCCACTGGCCGGACTCGAACCGGCACGGGCGTGAACCCGCTTGATTTTGAGTCAAGTGCGTCTGCCAATTCCGCCACAGTGGCGCAGCCTGATTTTTCAAGCCAGAATAGGATATCACAGTTATCGTAAAAAAGCAAGGTATTTTCTCTTTACAT
>JAJQBV010000188.1 GCA_021203115.1 Clostridiales bacterium
AATTTCAAGGCTTGGAGCGATTCTTTAACTGTACTAACTGTCAAAGACGGGATTTACAAACCCATTATGCCACAGGATTTTTTTAATTGCAACAGAGAATTCTACTCCACCTCAAAATAATCGTTGTCGTCCAGCTGGCGCGCGCCCTCCTTCTCATAGACGCCGGGCACCTGACATTCCGGGCAAAAACCGAACTTGTCGCCGAACTCCGGCATCACATCCAGCGCGTACTCAAACTTCAGCCCGCACTTCGGGCAATGATAATACATATACAGTGCTCCCCAGGTCATAGGAACCTCCTTTGAAATCCTCTTTAACAGAGTATGCCGGATACCGCAGCGGGCATCCGGCATATCAAATCACTGATTCACAAACAAATCTTTACTTTCTCGGTGCAAGGCCAAGTATCTCGCGAGCCTCAGCCGGAGTTGCTACCTCGTTGCCATACTCTTTGATGACACGAGCTGCTCTCTCAACAAACTGACGGTTGCTCTCTGCAAGCTGTCCCTTTGCATACATAACATTGTCTTCCATACCCACACGGATATGTCCGCCAAGTGCTACCGCACCGTAAAGCATCTCCATTGCGCTGTGGCCAACGCCGAAGCAGGACCATGTGAAGTTGTCCTTGCCTACCAGAGACTCAGCAGTCTCTTTCATGAATACAAGGTTCTTCATCGTGCCGGCGATACCGTTCGCGCAGCCCATGCAGAACTGGAAGTGTACCGGGGTCTTCAGCACGCCCTTCTTGATGTAGTAAGCAGCGTTGCCGATCATACCGGGATCAAACGCCTCGATCTCCGGCTTGGTGTTGGTCTCCTGGAAAAGCAGTCCGCAGTCCGTCAGGAACTTCGGGGAGTTGATGAACAGGCCGCTGTTGAGCCAGTTCATGGAACCACAGTCATAGGAAGCCATCTCCGGCTTCAGATCCTTTACGTGCTGTACACGGATATCATCGTCTGCGTGGATGTCGCCGGATGTGGTCATGTTGATCACGATATCGCACTCCGGATATCTCTCCTCGAGCAGCTTCACGGTCTCAGCAAACTTCGCCGGATCCATAACGCCGTTGCCCTCGTCGTCTCTCATATGGATATGAGCGACCGCAGCACCCGCTTTCCAGCAGTCATAGATATCGTCCGCGATCTCTGACGGAGTCATCGGTACATTGGGGTTGTTCTCTTTCTTCGGCCACGCGCCTGTGGTGGCAACTGTAATAATTGTCTTTTTCGCCATTTTGGGTTCTCCTTACTCTTAAATACTATTAGATAGCCGGGTTCGCAGCAAACTTCTCATAATCATCAAAGCCATACTGCTCTCTGTCCTGGCAGCCTGTGCCGCAGTACAGATAAGTTCTCTCCGGAACATCATTGACATCATCCTCATCAATGCGTGCCACGCAGCGAGCCATGGAGCCGTCACCCATGTACCAGCGAAGCGGGAAGCAGAAGAACTCGAACTCTTTGCCGCAAACCTTCTCAAGATCGCCGCCAAGGTTCTCAACGCCTACGATACCATGGCCGAGCATAGTCTTGTGGCAAGGCTCCCAGGTGCCCCAGTTGCCGATCGCCTCAAGCGGTCCGTAGAACTCCTCGTATGCTTCCTCACCGTAATACTTTACATAGTACTCTTTCTCGAACGGAGCATAAGCTTCCTCGCCGAACTCCTCGATGAACTCCTCGATGATCGGTCTGCCGGATGCGCCGAGAAGGTTCATTCTGGTCATACCGTTGTTACCCATAGCGGTGTGAAGCGGATGATCCAGAGCCTGCATATCCATCGCAACGCACTTTACGCCGTGCTTTACAAACCAGATACCAGCGGAACGACCGGTACCGCAGGAGTAATGATAATACTCCTTGGAGTCGTCGAACTTCAGATGCATGCCGGTGCAAAGGCAAAGAACCTTGCCCTGCAGGTAATCGGAATCCGGATCAATGCCCATGTTGCGGCAAGCCTTGTCAAGATGCTCAGCAGTAATCAGCTCCCAGCGCTTTACGAAATGAAGATCCAGACATACCGCATCACCGGTATAAGCATCGATCGCCATCTCATGCGTGTAACGCGCTCTTCTGCCGTCAAACTCACGCTCCATCACGTGACGCGGAGCATCGCAGTGTGTACCTGTATGCATGGTGCAGCCGATGTACTGTGTCAGCACGCCGCCCTTTGCCATGGAGTGTTTGCTGTCGATCACCGGTTTGTCAAAGTAAGGCCAACGCGGAATCTCAGCGCTGAAAGGATGAGTAAGGTCTACCCAGATTTTCTGTCCCATTGTTCATTACCTCCTGTAATAATGATTCGTTTAATAGATTATTGCATACACCGGATGCCGGGAAAGACATCCGGTGATGTGAACAAAACAACTGTTTTATTTGTCGTAGAGCATCTTGATCAGATACTCGTTCAGGCCGCTGTTGATCTCGTCGATCTGCTCCTTCGTGTAGTCCATGAAGCCGTGGTAGATGCCGTTCTCATCCGGCTCCGCACGGAAACCGAGCTCACCCTTGTCGATCATATCCTTGACGATCGGGGAAGGCTCATGGTTGTCCGCCAGGTGCTCCAGAACATAGCTGTGGATGTTCCATGTCAGCTGCGTGCCGACCATGTCGGAGTTGACCAGCGGAGGAAGATACGGAAGACGCAGCCCGAAGCTGGTCTTGCAGGCCAGATCAACGGTAGCCGCATCCGCGATGCCGTCGTTGACGATCGCGATCGCCTCACGCCACAGAGCGTGCTGCATCCGGTTGGCAATGAAGCCCGGAACATCCTTCTTGCAAAGGCAGGGCTGCTTGCCGGCTGCTGTCATAACCTCCATAACGGTATCGATCACTTCGTCGGAAGTATACTCGGTCTTGACGACCTCTACGAGCGGAATCAGATATCCCGGATTCCAGAAGTGTGTACCGCAGACACGCTCCTTGTGCTCGCACTTCGCTGCGATCTCGGTCGGGCTCATAACGGAAGTGTTCGTGCAGAAGATCGCGGTCGTCGCAACCGTCTTCTCCAGACGTGCGAACAGATCCTGCTTCAGCTCCATAACCTCGGGCACGCACTCGATGAAAAGCTCGCCGTCCTTGACCTCCTCGTCCTCAAAGGCGATGCCGATCCGGCCGATGACCTCGTCCACATAAGCCGCCTCGATGACGCCCTTCTCAACGAGCTGGTTCATGTTTGCGCGAACCTTCTCGCGGGGATCCGCGCCGCGGTTGGAGGAGCGGAGAATCGTGACCTGAGAGCCGTCGATCGTCGCCAGAACCTGCGCGATCGCTGCGCCCATCATACCGGAACCGCAGACTACAAACTTGGATAATTTACATTTACTCATAATATAATTCCTCCAGAAAAGCTGTGTTCAATTAGCAGACCAGATATCCGCCGGAGCAGTCATAGTTGCCGCCGGTCATAAACTTGGAAGCATCGGATGCAAGATAGATCGCCATGCCGACGAAATCATCCGGCTCGCCCAGACGGCCGATCGGCTGTCTCTTCAGGAAGTTCTTATAAACCTCGGATTCCGGATCAAACATCCACTCGGTCAGCTCGCTGCGGAACACGGTCGGAAGGATGGAGTTTACACGGATGCCGTACTTCGCAGTCAGATCGCAAGCCATGGAGGAGATCATCAGATCCGCGCCGCCCTTGGAGGTGCAGTATCCGGTGTAGCCGGCCATACCGCGTTTGGAACGCTGGGAAGTGACAACAACGATCGCGCCGCCCTTGCCCTGTGCAACCATCTGATGGGCAACATACTTCAGAACGATGTATACGGACTTGCAGTCAGCATCCATGATGTACTGCCAATCCTCAACGGACTGATCCAGAATGTTCTGCGGCTTGTTGTAACCATGGGCGATCGCAAGAATGTTGATCTCACCGTAGGTGTCAACCGTCGTCTTGATCAGAGCCTCAACCTGATCAACCTGTGCCGGATCCGCGGTAGCATATGCGCAGTCGATATCCTCTGCCTTGAACTCGTCAACCAGCGCCTGCAGCTTTTTCGCGTTACGGCCGGTCAGCATAACCTTCGCGCCTGCATAGCCGTAAGCCTTTGCGATGGTCTTGCCGAGAGCACCGGTAGCGCCGGTAACCAGAGCAACTTTTCCTTTGATGGAGAACATGTTGTCAACATAATCTTTCTCCAGGTTAACTAATTTTCCCATTGTTAAAAATCCTCCTTGTAATGATAAAATTTATTTCACCATCGCCGGGCAGCGACTGAAATCAAAGAATACCGGAAAAAGCGTCAAAAAACCGCTTTGTCTAAATCCGTCATTCTCAGTAT
>JAJQBV010000128.1 GCA_021203115.1 Clostridiales bacterium
CCAGCGTCTTGCCCTTGGTGTTGGGCAGCTCATGGTAGGTCGTCCCATAATCGTGTTGTTCTGGCAGATGTAGACATAGTCCGCATTCTCGGAGATCGGCAGGTCGGAGCAATCCGGAATATAAGAAAACGTCTTATCCTCGGATGTCGCGATCTTGTTTGCCTTTCCGTATTTCTGCGCCTCTGCGTAGGCTTTCTTCGCCCACTGGCCGGTCACGATATAATCCGCCACGCCGTTTTTCATCAGGTTCATCGGAATCGTCGCAAAATGAAGCGCCGCGCCGCCCTGCAAAAACAGCACTTTATAGTTGTCCGGAATCCCCATCAGCTCCCGCAGATCTGCCTCTGCCTCGTCGATGATCTCCTGAAACATGGCGGAGCGATGACTCATCTCCATGACGGACATCCCGCATCCGCGGTAGTCAAGCATCTCCTCCTGTGCCTCTTTCAATACTTCCTCCGGCAAAACCGCCGGACCGGCTGAAAAGTTATATACTCTGCTCATTTTCATCCTCCTGTCCCATTCGTCATTTTATGGACTGAATATAATTTATTGCAATAGCGCCAAGGTAAAACCACAGCGTCTTATTGTTCGTGTGCTTCCAGATCCTGCTTGTCAAACGCATCGCTGATCGGGGCTCCCGGAGCCACCATCGGCCAGACATTGTCGAAGCTGCCGATCATACAGTCAATCACCACCGGGGTCTTTTCTGCGAGTGCCTCCGCAAAAGCGGCTGCGAACTCTTCCCTCGTGGAGACGCGGACACCCTTTGCCCCCATCCCCTCGGCAATCCTGACAAAATCCGCGCCGTCAGAGAAAACGGTGTTGGAAAAACGGCTCCCGTAGAACAGCTCCTGCCACTGGTGAACCATGCCGAGAACGCTGTTGTCAATCACGATCTGAATCAACGGAAGCTGTTGGCGGACGGACGTCATGATCTCGTTTAAGTTCATTCGGAAGCAGCCGTCCCCGGCGATATTGATTACCTGCGTATCCGGATGTGAGATCTGTACGCCGATGGCGGCTCCCAGCCCGTATCCCATGGTGCCCAGCCCTCCGGAAGACAAGAAGCTCCGCGGATGTCTGTACCGGTAATACTGCGCAGCCCACATCTGGTGCTGCCCCACCTCGGTAACAATGATGGCCTCTCCGTGCGTCTGACGGTCAATCTCCTCCATGACGAAGGGACCGGTCAGTCCCGGCTCCGTGTAAACCATCGGATACCGGGTCCGAAGCTCCTCGATCCGTGTCATCCACTCACTGTGATCCTGTTTCTCCAGAAGTCCGTCCAGACGGATCAGAATCTCCCTGATATCGCCGACGATGCTGGCATCTGTCACAATATTTTTGTTGATCTCCGCCGGATCCACATCAAACTGCAGAATCTTCGCATGCTGCGCGAAACGGCTGGCATCGCCGATGACACGGTCACTGAAACGTGTGCCGATGGCAATCAGCAGGTCGCACTCGCTCACCCCGTAATTTGAAACCTTCGTGCCGTGCATTCCCAGCATCCCGGTGTAATTCGGTCTGGTCTCGTCGTAAGCGCCCGTTCCCATGAGGGAATTGCACACCGGCGCATCAACCTTTTCCACAAACCGCGCCAGCTGTACCGAGGCATCGGAAATCACCGCGCCGCCTCCGACAAATATGTAAGGCTTCTCCGACTGACGGATCATGCGAACCGCCGTCTCCAGATCCGCCTCCGTGATCTCCTCCGTCGATCGCGCGATCGGCGGAATATGCTGGAAGGTGAAGTCCGCCTTCGCAGCCGTCACATCCTTTGGAATATCCACCAGCACCGGTCCCGGGCGCCCGGTCTGGGCGATGCGGAACGCGCGCCGGATCACATCGGCAAGGTCGTTGACATCCTTTACGATAAAATTATGCTTCGTGATCGGCAGGGTGATGCCGGTGATATCCACCTCCTGAAAGCTGTCCTTTCCAAGAAGGGAAACTCCGACATTGCATGTGACCGTCACGAGCGGCACCGAATCCATGTAAGCGGTCGCAATCCCCGTGACCAGATTGGTCGCCCCGGGTCCGCTGGTGGCAAAGCAAACGCCCACCTTCCCTGTGGAACGCGCATACCCGTCCGCCGCGTGGGAGGCTCCCTGCTCATGGGAAGTCAGCACATGGCGGATCTCATCACTATGCTTATATAGCTCATCATAGACATTCAGAATCGCGCCGCCCGGATAACCGAACACGGTATCCACGCCCTGCTCCTTCAAGCATTCAATCACAATCTCTGATCCTGTCAGCTGCATAATGTCTGGTTCCTCTTTTCTATATATTTATGTTACTCATTTATCTTCAGAATCGCGCCGGTATTGGCGGAAGTCACCATCGCCTGATACCGTTTCAGGTAACCGGTGGTCACACGCGGCTCACGCGGCTGCCACTTTGCTCTCCGCGCCTCCATCTCCTCGTCAGAGATGAGAACATCCAGCGTGTTGGCCGGAATGTCGATCCGAATGGTATCTCCGTCCTCGACAAATGCGATCGGTCCGCCCACGGCAGCCTCCGGGGAGACATGGCCGATGGCCGCTCCTCTGGATGCTCCGGAGAAACGCCCGTCCGTGATCAGCGCCACGGTGGAGCCGAGTCCCATGCCGACGATAGCGGAGGTCGGGTTCAACATCTCGCGCATACCGGGGCCGCCCTTCGGTCCCTCATAGCGGATGACGACCACATCGCCCTCCACGATCTTGCCGCCCTTGATCGCGGCGATCGCATCCTCCTCGCAGTCAAACACCTTTGCCGGTCCCTCGTGCACCATCATCTCGGGCGCAACCGCGGAGCGCTTTACTACCGCGGAATCCGGAGCCAGATTGCCCTTCAGCACGGCAATCCCGCCGGTCTTGCTGTACGGATTGTCAACCGGGCGGATGACCTCAGGATTTTTATTATAGCTGCCCTTAATATTCTCCGCAATGGTTTTTCCCGTGACCGTCATGCAGTCCGTGTGGAGCAGGCCAAGCTTATCCAGCTCTGTCATCACGGCGGCAATCCCGCCTGCCTCATTCAAATCCTCCATATAAGTCGGACCTGCCGGTGCGAGATGGCAGAGGTTCGGGGTTTTCTCGCTCATAGCGTTCGCAATATCGAGATTGAGCTCAATGCCGGCCTCATGGGCGATCGCCGGGAGGTGCAGCATGGAGTTGGTGGAGCATCCGAGCGCCATATCCATCGTCAGCGCGTTCATAAACGCATTCTCCGTCATAATATCCAGCGGACGGATATTCTTTCTGTAGAGATCCATGACCGTCATGCCCGCATGCTTTGCGAGACGGATCCGCGCAGAGTAGACCGCCGGGATCGTTCCGTTGCCCGGAAGACCCATTCCAAGGGACTCCGTCAGGCAGTTCATGGAATTTGCGGTGTACATGCCGGAGCAGGAACCGCAGGTCGGGCAGACATTCTCCTCAAAATTCGTCACATCCTCCTCCGTCATCAGACCGGCCTCGTAGGAACCGACCGCCTCAAACATGGAGGAAAGGCTTCTCTTCTGCCCGTTTACATGTCCCGCCATCATCGGGCCGCCGCTGACAAATACCGTCGGTACATTGATTCTGGCCGCTGCCATCAGCAGGCCAGGGACATTTTTATCACAGTTCGGGATCATGACGAGGGCGTCAAACTGATGTGCCAGCGCTATACACTCTGTGGAATCCGCGATCAGATCGCGGGTGACCAGAGAATATTTCATGCCGATATGTCCCATGGCAATCCCGTCGCATACCGCGATGGCCGGGAACATGATCGGGGTGCCGCCCGCCATGGCTACGCCCGTCTTGACGGCCTCGGCAATCTTATCCAGGTTCATATGTCCCGGAACAATCTCATTGTAGGAACAGACGATGCCGACCAGCGGCCGCTCCAGCTCCTCCTTCGTCAGGCCGAGGGCGTTGAATAATGAACGGTGCGGGGCCTGCTGCATTCCTTTTTTTGCGTTGTCACTTCTCATATGGGTCTCCTTTACGGTGTTTATTTATATTTGGCTGCGAAACTCATCACGATACCTTCGTGTTCCAAAAAACGGATTCAACGCAGGCACGCTCTCGCTAGACAGCTTAGCTCCGTTCCGGAGCAAGCCGAGCAAAATCCATTAGAAATTGCTTACGCAATGGGATTTTGCTCCACCTGAATCATATTCGGACGGTCAGCGCAGCAATGTGCGCAGACCTGACACTTGGTCTCTAAGTACCGGCGGCTCCGAACTACCCGCTTTCGAATCGTTTTTTCTCACACTTCTGTCCATTCTTCCTCTTATGAAG
>JAJQBV010000025.1 GCA_021203115.1 Clostridiales bacterium
ATTATAGACCAAACGATTTTCGGAAAACATGCGATTTTTTGTGAATGAAGTGAAACTTTTTTATAAATCCCTTCCCCTATGCAGAATTGACAAACCAAAGGGGCAATTCTATAATCGGGTCGTGATATAAAATGTGTGAGCCGGAGAGAGGCGGAGGAGACTGTGAGCGGGAAAATGACGATACAAAAATTGTATGAGACAGACCGGCCTGCGGAGAATGAAGAGGAGATTCGTCAGATCACGGACAAAATTCTGCCGCCGGATAAGGAGGCCGAAAAAGTCGCGCGCCTGCGCTGGGACGGTATGGGGAAACCGCTCGGAAGCCTCGGTAAGCTGGAGGACGCGGTGGTGCAGATTGCGGGCATGATGCGGACACCGGAGGTTTCTGTTGAGAAAAAGGCGCTGGTTGTATTCTGCGCGGACAACGGTGTCGTGGCCGAGGGGATTTCTCAGTGCGGGCCGGAGGTCACGGCGACGGTGGCGGAGAATTTCCTTGACGGGAAGTCCTGCGCGGCGATCCTGTGCCGGAAAGCCGGTGCGGATCTTTTTCCGGTCGATATCGGGATGGCGGTCGACACGCCGCGTGTGGAAAAGCGAAAGATTGCATACGGGACGAAAAACATGGCAATCGAACCGGCCATGACACGTGAACAGGCAGCGGCGGCCGTCCGGGTCGGTATGCAGAAAGCCTGCGAACTGCGGGAAGCGGGATACCGGATTCTGGCAGCCGGTGAGATGGGAATCGGAAACACAACGGTGGGGAGCGCCATGACGGCGGTGCTGCTCGGGGTTCCGGCAGAAGAGGTGACCGGGCGGGGCGCGGGTCTCTCCTCGGAGGGATTGGAGCGAAAGATCTGCGTGATTTGCCGGGCCATCGACCTGCACCGGCCGGACCCGGCAGACCCGTTTGATGTTCTGGCAAAGGTCGGCGGCTTTGATATTGCCGGGATGGCCGGACTGTTCCTCGGAGGCGCGTGCTGCGGGATTCCCGTGGTGATGGACGGATTTCTCTCCTCCGTGGCGGCGCTGACGGCGGTGCGGATTGCACCCGCGTGTGCGCCGTACATTCTGGCCTCCCATGTCTCCGGGGAGCCCGCGGCGCGGCGTCTGCTGGATGCGCTCGGGAAGGAGGCATTCCTGACCTGCGATATGCGGCTCGGCGAGGGGAGCGGCGCGGCGACGCTGTTTCCGCTTCTGGACATGGCGGTGGAGGTGTACCGGAAAATGAGCAGCTTTTCGGAGGCTGGGATTGAACCGTACCGGCCGCTCAAATAGGGTTTTCAATTCCGGCAAAATCCTATTGAATCCCGTGATTTGAAATGCTATACTAAACCTATCTTTTTATGAACAAGGAGCGTACCGTTATGGAACAGTACAAGCAGGAATTTATAGATTTTATGGTGGAGTCCGACGTTTTAAAGTTCGGAGAGTTTACATTAAAGAGCGGGCGCAAGTCCCCGTTTTTTATGAATGCGGGCGCCTATGTCACCGGTTCCCAGCTACAGCGACTGGGCGTTTACTATGCAAAAGCGATTCATGACAAATACGGCACGGATTTTGACGTGCTGTTCGGCCCCGCGTACAAGGGGATCCCTCTGGCGGTTGTGACGGCGATCGCTTTTTTTGACCTGTACGGGAAGGAGGTCCGCTACTGCTCAAACCGCAAGGAGGCCAAGGATCACGGCGATGCCGGGATTCTGCTGGGCAGC
Source organism: Clostridiales bacterium (assembly GCA_021203115.1). Taxonomy (GTDB): domain Bacteria; phylum Bacillota; class Clostridia; order Lachnospirales; family Lachnospiraceae; genus Eubacterium_I. The sequence goes on from JAJQBV010000025.1 coordinate 1,710, forward strand.
GGGATCTCGGACGGAGATCGCGTGGTAATCATCGAGGATGTGACGACATCCGGCAAGTCGATCGAGGAGACATTTCCTATTATAAAAGCACAGGGGGATGTGACGATCGTGGGTCTGATGGTTTCTTTGAACCGCATGGAGGTCGGAAAGGGCGGGGAGAAGTCCGCGCTGGACGAGATCCGCGACCTTTACGGGTTTGAGACGGGCGCGATCGTGACGATGGCGGAGGTGGTGGAGTATCTCTACAACCAGCCGAGAAACGGACGGATTATCATCGACGATACATTAAAGGCCGCGATTGACGCATACTATGAGCAGTATGGTACAAAATAAGGATTTTTTACATGTTCATCAGTAAGCATAAAAAGAGTATGAGGCTTTTATGCTGGGTTCTCTTTGCCCTGTATATCGCAGCAATGGTCTACTTCCTTTTCTTTGCGGAGCGGCTCGGCAGACCGTGGACGGATCGGAATTATCACTATAACCTGATCCCTTTCCGTGAGATTCGGCGGTTCTGGGTGTACCGCGAGCAGATCGGACGGACGGCGGCGATTTTAAATCTGGCAGGGAATATCCTGATTTTTATGCCGTTTGGCTTCCTGGTGCCCGCCATGTGCCGGCGGCTCAGGGGATTTTTTCGTGTCGTCCTGCTCGGGTTTGAGCTGAGTCTGGTCGTGGAGTGCGTGCAGTTACTTACGAAGACCGGGAGCTTTGATGTGGACGATCTTCTCCTGAATACAGTGGGAAGTGCGATCGGGGTACTGATCTATCTGGGTGTCCAGCACAAAAGGGACGCGGCGGCAGACCGCCGCAGGGCAGCCGTCGGAAAAAAGAGTTAGGCGGCGCCGTGTGTGGAGGAATGTATGGCGAGCAAGAGAAGAGAATATTTTCGCAAGACGCGCAAGAAGAGAATGCGGGATCTGAAGCATTCCGTGACCGGGTGGATCGGTATGATATCCGCGCTGTTGGCGGCGGTGCTGTTCGCAGTATCCGTCGGTCTCTCGTTTTACCGCGGGGGAGAGGCGGAGGTGCTTGTGGGCAGCGTCGGACTGATCGCTCTGGTGCTGGCAGCAGGTGCACTCATCCTTGGGATTCTCGCGGTTCGTGAGGAAAAGGTGCGGCCGGTTCCGCCGCGCGTCAGTCTGACGCTCGGAATTATCATGACAGCGTTGTTGGGCGGATTGTATACATATGGATTATAGAGGCAAAGCAAAAGAAAGCGAGGGAACATGATGGCAGATACAGCATGGAACAAACCGGAGACGGAGCTGATCGGGGAGCGGTACAATCTGATAGTCGACCGCATTTCGCGGATCGCTTCCGAATGCCTTGTTCCGGAAAAATATCAGGATTATTTCGCCAAAGGGGCGGCATTTCTTCTGAAAACCATTGAGATCTATGAGAAAAAGCAGGACGGACGGCTGGCGCAGCGGACGTTGGAGGAGTGTCAGCAGGATCAGGCCGGCCTGTATGCGCATATCGCTCCGGAGAATTATGGCGTGAGCTATGCGAATCCGGCGTTTGCGGCGGAGAAGCTCGGCCGTGAGGCCGGGCAGCTTCTGAGTCTGCTCTGCTCGGAGATGGAGAGCTGCATTGCGTGGGCGTTTCGGGGCAGACAGATGGAGCTGACGCTGTTTCTGGAACTTTTCGTCCAGGTGTACAATGCGCTGGAGGAGGACGATCTGAAGGAGGCAAAGGACACCGTCTACTGGTTTTTCCACGATTACAGCGAGGTTTTTGTGGAGAATATAATCCGCAATATGATCTGCCCGGAGGATAACTTTTTCGTCGATATCATCATGAACGCGGATCTGGACGATCTGCGCTATCTTTACAGCTACGGACTCCCGGTGAGTGAAAATGACCTGGCCATCGCGCGGTTTCTGGGAACGCTGCCGCAGGAGGAGATTCAGGCCATGGCGGACACCTACACGGAGGGCTACCGGATCGGTTTTGAAAACGCCGGGATTGATCTCTCCAAAAAGCGGACGGCGGAGCTGGATTTTCCCATCGGTTTTGAACGGATGATGCGTGCGGCGATCGGGAATCTTCGGGAGCTGGGTCTGGCTGCCACGGTGGATCGGGAGCCGGTTTCTTCCTTTGAAAACAAGGGGTCTTACAAGCAGGGGATTTACTCTACTTCTGTGAACCGTCAGTATGATTTCGATCACCGGGAGGATAAGGCCTATTACTTTGACAAGGCGTTTGTGGAGCGCTATCTGGAAGTGCAGCGGACGGTGTTTGAGCAGCACAGGGAGGAGGCGTTGGTGTACGCGGGGCCGGCTGTGGTGGAGGTCTTCGGCGAGGCGCCGTTCTCCCCGGAGAATAAGGACGCGGCGATTCACTACGATGAGGAGCAGCAGAAGCTGAATGTCTACTTCGCCTCGGAGCGTAGCGCGACGGTTTACAAATACATCTCCGCCGAGGAGAGTAGCTTTACGATCATTGCCTACCCGACGCCGGAGATCGGGGCGCAGTTTGAGGAGATTTTTGCGGAAACGGTGAAGGTCAATACGCTGGATTATAAAAAGTACCAGACAATTCAGCAGCGGC
>JAJQBV010000022.1 GCA_021203115.1 Clostridiales bacterium
CTTCTGCTTCGCCCGCTCGCTGGTGTACGGCGGCGCGTGAAAATAGGTCGCCTCAATGGTGACGCCGCGCTTCGCGATCATATATCCGGCCACCGGACTGTCAATACCGCCGGAAAGAAGGAGCATGGCCTTCCCGGCCGTCCCCACGGGCATACCGCCCGGGCCCGGAATGGTCTCAGAGTAAATATTCAGACGGTTCCGAAGCTCCACATTCAGCAGGATCTCCGGGTTGTGGACATCGACGCGCATCTTCGGATATGCCTCCAGAATGGCGCCGCCCAGCTCCGCGTTGATCTCCTGCGAGTTGAACGGAAAGCTCTTGTCCGCACGCCGCGCAAAAACCTTGAAGCTTTTTGAGGAGTCCGGATAGACCGCCTCCATGTAAGCCAGCACATCCCGCCGAATCTGCTGCATATCAACCAGATCCACCTGCCACATCGGGCAGATGCCGACGATACCGAACACTTTTTTCAGCGCCTCCACGGTCTCCTCGTAATCATAGTCTCCCGCCGCCGTGATGTAAATGCGCCCGCGCTCCGTCGTAATCTCAAACTCGCCCTCCACGGGGGTCAGGGCGTGGGAGATGTTGCGGATGAGAGCCTCCTCGAAAACGTGACGGTTTTTTCCTTTGATGGCGATCTCGCCGTATTTGATTAAAAATGCCTGAAACATGAGGGCTCCTTTCCCTGTTTATCAATACGGTGGTTGGGAAATTCATAATATTGTCAGATATATGCCCACAGAAACAATTCAACGCGGGCACGCTCTCGCTAGTCGCTTAGCTCCGTACCGGAGCAAGCTGAGCAAAATCCATTTAAAATTGCCTGCGCAATGGAATTTTGCTCCACCTGAATCATGTTCGGACGGTCAGCGCAGCAAAGTGCGCAGACCTGATACACGGTCTCTAAGTACCGGCGGCTCCGTACTACCCGCTACTTGAATTGATTTCTGTGTGCATAATTTACGTTATGAAAATAAATTCCCCAACCAACTGTGTACAATGTATCCAAGGGTATGAATGACTTCTCACCTGACAAATAATAAGTAATAAGTTTAAGTTTGTCAATTTCGCCATGGCCTCAGAAACGGCGATAGCGTCGCAGAACCGGCAACAGCTCCGCGAGTGTCTCACAAGTGTAGTCGAGCTCCTCCCGCGTGGTGCGGGTGCTGAAGCTGAAGCGGAGTGTGGACTCCTGATGCTGCTTGTCCAATCCGATGGCCGGAAGCGTGGTTCCGGTCGCCGGGTGGCTGGAAGCGCAGGCGCTTCCGGCGGAGACATAGATCCCCCTGCCCTCCAGCGCGTGGAGGAGCACCTCGCTGCGAACGCCGGGAAAGCTGACGCTGACAATGTGGGGCGCACTGTCTCTCCCGGTTTTTCCGTTGATGGAGACCTCGTCCAGTGAGGCGAGCTTTTCCGCAAAGTATGCCTTCAGCGCATACAGCTCGTCCGTCTTTTTTTCCAGATCCGTGTAACTCTCCTTCGCCGCCACGCCCATCCCGGCAATCCCCGGCGCGTTGATGGTTCCGGAGCGCATGTCCCTCTGCTGGCCGCCCCCGAAAATGATGGGGCGGATCTTTGTCTTTTCTTTTATATACAGGAAGCCGACGCCCTTCGGCCCGTGGATCTTATGTCCGCTCGCGGAGAGCAGGTCGATGTCCATATTTTTCGGTGTGATCCGGAACTTTCCATATGCCTGAATGGCGTCCACATGAAAAATCGTGTGCGGATTTTTCGCATGAATCCGCTTTCCGGCCTCCGCGACCGGCTCCAGCGCACCCATCTCATTGTTCACCATCATAACGGAAACCAGAATCGTATCATCGCGCACCGCGTTTTCCAGCTCGTCGAGAGAAATCTCACCATTCGAATCAACCGGCAGCCACGAGATCTCAAATCCTCGCTCCTGCAAAAACAGCATGGCGTTTTTCACGGAGGGATGCTCGATCGCCGTGGTGATGATGTGCTTCCCGCTCCGCGCATTCGCAAGAGCCGTGCCGATAATGGCCAGATTGTTGGACTCTGTACCGCCGGAGGTGAAAACAATCTCTTTTTCCCGGCAGCGAAGGGTCTTTGCAATGGCCTCCGCCGCCTCTTTTACATATTTTTCTGCCTTCACGCCCTTCATGTGCATGGAGGACGGGTTGCCGAAATCATCGGTCAGGAGTTTTTCCACAACCGCTGCCGCCGCAGGGGAACATGGCGTGGTAGCGGAGTTGTCCAGATATGCTTCCATCGTGGGTCCTCTCTAAAATGTATTAAATTGCGAAGCCTCCGACGACTCCAGCCGGAGCATTACCGCCGAGAGGGCGCAGATAGCGGCCGTATCTGTGCGGAGAATCCTCCGTCCGAGGGAGATGGCGTTCATTGTGGTGCGTGCCTCTTCGATCTCGTCCGCGGAGAATCCGCCCTCCGGTCCGATAAGGATGCTGACGGATTGCCCGGGCTTCAGCCGGTTTAAAGCTGCCTCCGTGGCCTCCATCCCCTTCTCGTTTTCATAGGGCACGAGACGGACATCGCAGGTGTTGGCGTAGGCCAGCGCGTCGTCATAGGTGATGACCGGGCGAACCTTTGGAATAATGCTCCGCTTAGACTGCTTGGCCGCGCTCTCGCTGATGGCCTGCCACCGCTTCACCTTTTTCTCCGCGCGCTTTTCATCCAGCTTCACGACGCAGTACTGCATCGCAACCGGAATGATCTCATATACGCCGAGCTCCACCGCTTTCTGGACAATGTAATCCATGCGGTCTCCCTTCGGCAATGCCTGAAAAAGATAGATTTTTGCCGAAAGCTCTGTGCCCGGCACCTCCTCGTCCAGAATATCCGCTTGTACAAAATCATCGGTCATCTCCGCGATCTCGCAAAAGTAATCCTGCCCGGACGCACTGCTGACACGGATTTTCTCTCCCGCCCGCATCCGCAGGACATTTTTGATATGATTGACATCGCCGCCCGTGATGGTGACGTATTCTTTTCCGATCTGACTGTCTTCTACAAAAAACTGATGCATGTTGCTCCTCATCTGTATGCTGACCGGCGCTGCCGTTTCCAACCGGCCGTTCCGGCAAAAAAGGGGCTCTTCTCCGTCACTCGCGAATGGCCGTGATCCCGACCCACTCGCCCTGATGCGCAATCTCCGTGACGGTAAGCCCTGCCGCCTCAATGGCCGCAGCCACCTCATTCTCCTTAAAATCAATGATACCGGAGGCGATAAAGAGCCCGCCCGGCTTCAGGAAGCGCGGAATCACCGGTGCGAGGGGAATGATCACGTCCGCGAGGATGTTCGCCACAGCGATATCGTAAGGCTTAGCGCCGACCGTCTCCTGCAATTTCACATCGTCAATAAGATTTCCCTCGTAAAAATCCCCCTGCTCGCGGCTCAGGTGGTTGACTGCAAAATTTTCATATGTGGAGGTCAGACAGTCCTCATCAATGTCCGTCCCCGTCACATGGGCAGCGCCCAGCTTCAGGCTGATAATGGACAGGATGCCGCTGCCGCAGCCCACATCCAGGACCCGATCGCCCTGCTTCAGATGCTTCATGAGCTGCCGGATGCAAAGCTGCGTCGTCTCGTGCTTCCCTGTGCCGAAGGAGATACCCGGATCGATCTCGATCAGAATCTTTTCCCGGTCTGCGGCATCCGCCTCCTCCCATGTCGGCTTAATCAGGAGATCCTGCCGGTCATCCGTCCCGTTCTCAATGGTAAAAGAGTGAAAAAACTCCTTCCACTTATCGCGCCAGTCCACATCCTCCGTGACGCTCTCCGCGATCGCGCCGCTCCCCACATCCACATAGGAGCGAAGCTCCTCCAAAGCCGTCCGCACATCATTCAGAAGCGCTTCATTATCAGAGTCATAGTCCAGATAAAAGCTCATATGGCTCGTGCCGTCATCCGGCGGCAGATCCGGCAGAATATCGATAAACATCTTCGCCGTGTCATCCCGTGTCAGCGGAATATTATCCTCGATCTCCACACCATCAATGCCGAGATCAGCCAGCATACTGCTGACCAGATCCTCCGCCGCTGTCGTCGTCTCAATCGTATATCTGGTCCATTTCATTACAGAGTTCCTCCGGGAAAGCATACTTAGGTTATACTAAACCCAGAAAGCCGCATATGTCAAGATATAGTCACAAAAATCCACGCCATTGTCCGCTCCTGTTCCGGCTCAGGAATCTGCGGATGTGATCGGCGTAATCACGATAGTCTCCGCGCAGAACCCGGTCTTACGCTTCCCGAA
>JAJQBV010000044.1 GCA_021203115.1 Clostridiales bacterium
CGTGCAGGTTCGAGTCCTGTTATCCGCATGGACTCTGTATCCCCCGGAAGAAGGTTGTTTTTCGGGGGATTTTGCTTCAGCCGTTGCTTTTTTATCTGGTTTCGTGGTACGATAAAGTGCGAAAGCAGATAAGCGGGAGGTGCGTTTATGGGGACTCTCATATGGATTGTTATTTTTGTCATTATCATTGCATCGGCAGTTCGTAACAGCTCTGCAAGGAAGAGACAGCGAAAGCCGGGGGATTCAGAGCCGGTCAGACCGGTGAATCCGCCGAAGGCGAAGCCGAATCAACAGCCGCCTTATGCAAAGCAGGCGAAACCAAACAAACCGAAGCCGGGAACGAGAACGGCGAAACCGAACAAGCCGAAGTCCGGTACGAGGACGGCGAAGCCGAATCAGGCAAAGCCCAACCGACCCGATCCGCGGATGGCGCAGGCCAAAGCGGATGAGGCGCGCTATGAGGCGTATAAGGCGGCGAAGCAGGGAACGGCGCAGACCGCGGCATCGGCGTTTCACCAGATGCATGTCGATGACATTCTGGAGTCAGCGCGGGAGAACAATCTCTCCGTGCAGATCGACAATGACATGGACACCATCGAGATCGGTGATCTGATGGCAAAGGTAGAGGAAAATATTGTCAAGGGACCGGCAGATACGCTGTCGTTTCAGCGGGATTTTATTGCGGAGAGTATGGATCTTCTGAACAGCTATACGACGATTCCGGGCACAACATTGCAGTAGAAGAGAGGAATAAAAATGGCACAGGGGGATCCCAGGCCGGGAGAACAGTATTTACATTTTAAAAACCGCCGGTATCAGGTGATTGCAGTGGCATATCACTCGGAGACGATGGAGAAATGCGTGGTTTATCAGGCGCTGTACGGGGACTTTAAAGTATATGTCCGCCCGTATGAGATGTTTGTCAGCGAGGTGAATCATGCGAAGTATCCGGATGTCGCGCAAAAATACCGGTTCCAATATCTGGAAGGTGAGGGAGAGGCTGCATCAGATGAGATTGCGCAGAGAGTACAGAAGATACAGGAAGTCCTTCGCGCAAATGATTCTGAGAAAACCGCGGATATCGCGGATGTGACGGCAGGTGAGGAAAGAGAAACGGCGGATGATGCCGGGGAGGAGGAGAGTGGGGAAACGCTGAATCCGTGGCTGGAGCGGTTCCTGGACGCGGAGGATTTTGATGAGAAGTATAAGCTTGTCTGCGACATGCAGCGGGATGTCACGGACCGCCTGATCGATGACATCGCGGTTGTCATGGATCTCGCGATTCCGGAGGGCGACCTTGCGGAGCGGTACGCGCAGCTGAAGTACTGCATGCGCACCCGGCAGAGGTATGAGCAGGGACGGCTGCGGTAAAAAAGTGTATACAGACGGATGCGACAGGTGGCTCATATATTTTAAGGCAACCGGGGCAACGCTTCGACGAACTAATCGCTAATTGTTGCATCCTGTGCTGATATAACTATTGTAATATTTTTGACAGTAGGTAACATCCTCCGCAAACCATTTAGGCGGCAGGAAGGCTTCGGCTTCCTCCACGGTGGGGAATTCTACCTCCGCCAGGATCAGCGGGGCGGCCTCTCCCTCGAAGATGTCCAGCTCGATGGTGTATTTCCCGAAGGGGATGCAGTAGCGTCTTTTAGAGATGAGGATGCCGTCTGCCTTGGGTTTTAAGTGTTCGTAGGCGTCTGCCGTCAGAGGGAGATTGTACTCCTCATGGCTCAGCATTCCCTCGGATTTGTAGGTCAGGATGTATGAGTCGTCCTGTCTGCGGATGCGGATGACCGGATCTGTGCAGAGGTAAGCCTGCTCGATTTTGCGGCAGGGGTAGTCGGACAGGTGTTCCGGCAGCGCGGATATCAGGAATTTGCGTTCAATTTCCATGGGAGACCTCCATAATCATAGTATCAGTTGTTGGGGTAAAAGCTCTTACTGATGATGATACCCACGGATTGCTTCGCATTTCATGCTCTGCAATCCTCATCGTCATTATATAGCACAAGGTGAAAAACGGAAAGGAAAAATCATGAAAAAAATTGCAGTATTTGTTGTGGATGGTGTGGAAGAGGTGGAATGCCTGACCACGGTGGATTTTTGCAGGCGCGCAGGGATTGAGGTGACGACGGTTTCCGTGACTGGGAAAAAGCAGATTCTGGGCAGTCATAATATCACGTTTTGTACCGATACACTTTATGGGGACATGGACTTTGCAGAGTTTGACGGTGCGGTCTATCCCGGCGGCCCCGGCACCGGTGCGCTGGGCGATGCGGAGGGAACCCGCGCTCTGGCAGAGCAGTTTCTGTCGGAGGGGAAGCTGGTGGCGGCCATCTGTGCGGCGCCCGGAATGCTCTCCGAGACCGGCCTGCTGAAAGGAAAGACGGCAACGGGTTATCCCGGATGCAAGCCTGCGGGCGGTGCGCTCTGGACGGAGAACACCACTGAGACGGACGAAAACCTGATCACCGGAAAAGGCCCCGGCGCCGCGCCGTATTTCGCGCTGGCCATCATCCGCTATCTCCTCGGGGAGGAGAAGGAGGCGGAGATTCACGCTTCGACCATGATGCCGTGACGGAGTGCCGGGCATATCAGTTGCGGAGAGATCTTCCGTGGTACGGATTTTCCCCTTCTTTTGATGGCGAGAAAAATTGCAGTATTGCATAAGCTGAATTTGTTACAGAGAAAGAAGACTCCGCTTCCGGATGAATTATCCGGGGTTGGAGTCTTTTTCGTTTCCTCTCTCCTGATGAGACATCAGGAGAGGCGCCTGGGTAACTGTCTCGAATTTTTACAGTTACATGTCTGAGCGAATGTCCGGACGGATTACTCCTGAGAGGACATCTGCTCCTCCTGTTTCTTGATCATTTTTCTGACCATTTCACCACCGATGGAACCGGCCTGACGGGAAGTCAGATCGCCGTTGTCCCCGTCCTTCAGCGGAACGCCGATCTCAGAAGCCACTTCCTGCTTGAATCGGTTCATCGCGCCTTTCGCCTCAGGGACGGTCATCTTGGATGAATTCTTAGAAGAATCACTCATGTTTTTACACCTCCGTAGATAATCTTCTCTATAGTAAAGACAGGCTGCCCCGTAAAACCGACTGTGTATGTTTGACGTGGGTTTGCTGTCCTGATGCTAGTATTGACCTGAATGTGAAAAATATGAATGGGAATTTTTGGGGATTATCATGCCGGGTTATAGCACCATAATTATTGATTAGTGTACAATTGGTAACCGGTAAGATATAATAAAGCCACAAAAAATTGAGCCGACAGAAACATAAATTGGTGATTCTGTCAGAAAAGAAGGAGGATAACATGAAGAAAAGAATCATTTCCATGGTTCTCGTAGGTGCGCTTGCGGTGAGTATGGGTCTGACCGGCTGCGGGAGCAGCACGGACAGCGCTTCGACCGCGGACACAGCTACAGAGACAGAAGAAGTCGTTTCCGCTGAGGCAGAGGCTGAGGAAGAAGAAGAGACAACGACAACAGAGGCGAGCAGTGATGAGACCTACACACTGATCGTCAGCACGACCCGGACCGGATGGATCGCGGACTGGTATGATGAGTTCTTTGCAGATCTGGAAGAGAAATCCGACGGACGGCTGCAGTTCCAGGTCAACCAGAACAACGAGATCGGTGATCCGGCGGACTGTGTGACGATGTTTGAGGCAGGCACGATCGATTTCCTGGATATGAATGTATCCGCCTCCGGCGCGAATATGCCGGTCAGTGATCTGGTGCATGTGCCATACTACTGTGATGATCCGGCGACGGCTGCCGATATTATGTGGGCACTGTATGATGCCGGCTATATGACAGAGTATGACGGTTATCATGTTTTGATGTATATCCCTACCGATATGATGATGGTGGCTTCCACGAAAGAGATTAGTACATTGGATGACTTCAGCGGACTGAAGGTCAGGACGAGCTCGTCCATGATTCTTTCCGCATTGGAGCTTTGCGGTGCGACATCCGTATCCATTGAGGCGAGTGAGGTGTACATGGCGCTCTCCCAGGGTACGATCGATGCGTCCGTTTCCTCACCGCTGTACATGGTTCTCTCTGCTTATGAGGAGGTCTGCGATTATCTCCTGAATATGCCGATCTGCACCGGTATGTGTTATCTGGCAGTCAATGAGGATTCATGGAATGCCCTCCCGACGGATCTGGGTAGTGTCAAATTCTACCTTGTTTTTTATGTCTAAATCCTATAGAAACCT
>JAJQBV010000222.1 GCA_021203115.1 Clostridiales bacterium
CAAGGCTTGGAGCGATTCTTTAACTGTACTAACTGTCAAAGACGGGATTATAAACATCCATCAAAGGTTTGTCAACTACATTTTACGATTTTATAATGACGGATCCTACTTCACAAGTGCGACAGTGTCCCGCGCGATCGCAAGCTCCTCGTTGGTCGGGATGACACAGACCTTCACCTTGGAATCCGGGGTGGAGATGACGAGATCCTCGCCGCGGTGTCCGTTCGCCTCCTCGTCCAGCGTCACGCCGAGATAACCGAGGTACTCGCAGACCTTCTTGCGGACAAGCGGGGCGTTCTCACCGATTCCCGCCGTAAACGCGATCGCGTCCACGCCGTTTAAGGCCGCCACATAGGAGCCGATGTACTTCGCCACGCGGTAGCTGAAGACCTCGATGGCCGCTGCGCAGAGCTCGTTACCGTTGTTCATACCCTCCTCCAGATCACGGAAGTCACTGGAGAGCTTGGAGATACCCTGAACACCGGACTTTTTGTTCAGAACATTCATGATCCCGGCGATGTCCAGATTCTCCTTCTTCGCGATAAACTCCATGATAGCCGGATCGATGTCGCCGGAACGGGTGCCCATCACCAGACCTTCCAGCGGGGTGAGACCCATGGAGGTATCGACGCACTTGCCGTCCTTCACCGCACTGATGGAAGCGCCGTTGCCGAGATGGGCGACAATGATCTTTGAGTTGGAGAGATCCATCCCGAGGAACTCTGCCATATGTTTGGATACAAAGCTGTGGCTGGTCCCGTGGAAGCCGTATCTGCGAACCTTGTATTTCTCATAATATTCGTAGGGAAGGCCGTAGAGATATGCCTTCTCCGGCATCGTCTGATGGAACGCCGTGTCAAACACGCCGACCATCGGCACGCCCGGCATCAGCTCCTTGCAGGCGTTGATCCCGATCAGGTTCGCCGGGTTGTGGAGCGGCGCCAGATCATTGCACTCCTCCACTGCCGCGATCATCTCATCCGTGATCAGTGCGGAGGAAGCAAACTTCTCACCGCCGTGCACCACGCGGTGTCCCACCGCGCCGACCTCGGTCAGATCCCTGATCGCGCCGGTCTTCTCATTTACCAGAGCATCCAGAACCAGCTGGATGGCCTCTTTATGTGTCGGCATCGCCGCATCCGTGATCTCCTTCGCAAGACCAGCCTTCTGATAAGTCAGTCTGCCGTCAATCCCGATCCTCTCGCAGAGACCCTTCGCCAGCACAGACTCGGTCTCGGAGTCGATCAGCTGATACTTCAGCGACGAACTGCCGCAGTTGATAACTAAAACATTCATGACATATTCTCCCTTCGAGTTTTCTCTTTACTCGGCAAAAACATCTGCCTCTCCCATTATAGACCAAATCGGAAGATTATCAAGTGATAATGCCGATTTTTCTTGTAGTTTTTATGAAATCTCTTGTGCATATTGACAATTTTTTAACAGTTCTTCTCGATCACCACCGTGGAGAACGGCCTCATCTCCTCCCCGGCCTCACCGAAGACGACCCGGCCGCCCTCCGCGCGCGGGACAAAGGCCACCGGCGTCGAATTGTAATTCTGCACGAAGATATACTCCGCATCGCCGCTCTGACGGGAGGACACCGCCACGCCGTCCGGAATCTCCTGCTCCAGAATCCGCCGCACTCCGGCCTCGCGCAGAATCTTCGCGTACACATCGTCGTAGAACGCCTGCTCGGCATCGGCACAGACATAGTAGGCAAGGCCCTCCCCGTAACGGTTCACTGTCAGCGCCGGTGTTCCGGCGTAGAAGTCCTCCCCGTAGACATACAGCGTCTTCGCCGTCCGCAGATCGACCAGCTGGCAAAGATGCTCACAGGAATAGACTGCATCCGAATCCAGCGATTTCACCGTGTTGGACTCTCCCTCGTAGAGCGCGTCAATCTCCGTGCTCCGAAGCCCCATGACATCCATCAGGCCGCCCGGCGTCCCGCCGAGGAAGCAGAGGTCATTCTCGTCCGCCACGCCGCTCCAATAGGTCATGATCAACGTACCGCCGCGGTTTACAAACTCGCGGAGCCGCCCGGCAAACCCCGGCCGGAACATATAGACCATGGGCGCCGCGACCACCTGATAGGGATCCAGTGTCCGCGTCATGTCGATCACGTCCATATTGACCCCCTGTTTGCGGAAGGCATACCATGACTTCTCCACCGCCTCCCGGTAATACATATTTTCATTCCGCGGGCCGGCCGACTCCTCGATCGCCCAGCGGTTTTCCCAGTCATAAATCACCGCCACCGAAGCCTCGACCTTCGCATGGTTCATCGCGGACAATGCCTCCAGATCCGCGCCCACCTGACGGCACTCCTGATACACGCGGTCATCCTCTTTCCCGTAGTGGTCAATCACCGCCCCGTGCAGCTTCTCGAAACCGCCGCGTCCTTTCCGAATCTGGAAATAGAGCACGCTGTCCGACCCGTGCGCGATGGCCTGCAGGGACGCCGTCTCCAGCATGCCCGGCCGTTTCAGCTTACTCACCGGCACCCAGTTCGTCGGTCCCGGGCAGGACTCCATCAGGAGGAAGGGCTCCCGCTTCATGCCGCGCATCACATCATGCTGCATTCCGGAGTTCACCGCCGTCAGCGTCTCCGGCCCCTTGTGCCAGAGCGGGTAGCTGTCCCATAAAATCACATCCACCGCATCCGCCAGCTCATAATAGTTGACAAAGGAATTCGTGTAGAACATATTCGTGGTCACCGGCTTGACCGCTCCGGCCTCCCGCAGCGCCTCCACCTCCATCCGGCAGAAATCCGTCGTCTGGTGGCTCACAAAACGGCGCCAGTCCAGCGTGAGTCCGTGGATGGAGAACTCCCCGCGCGACGGGGACGGGCTCTCGATCTGGTCAAAGTTCTGATAATCATGGCTCCAGAAAGAGGTGTTCCACCGCCGGTTTACCTCATCGATCGTGTGATACCGCTCCTTCACCCAGTCGCGGAACGCCTGCTGGCACAGCGGGCAGTGGCACTCCCCGGTATACTCGTTGGAAATGTGCCAGAGAATCACGCCCGGATGCCCGTCAAAGCGCTTCGCCAGAGCCTGATTCATGCTGCGCACCTTCTCCCGGTAGACGGGCGATGTGTAACAGTGGTTGTGGCGGACGCCGAAGAGATCCCGCTGCCGCGCCTCGTTCACGCGGAGCACTTCCGGGTACTTATCTGCCAGCCAGTGCGGCCGCGCGCCGGACGGCGTCGCCAGATTCACCGAGATCCCGTTCTCATACAGACGGTCGATGATCTCCTCCATCCAGTCGAAATCGTAAACCCCATCCTCCGGCTCCAGCTTCGCCCACGCAAAAATCCCCAGAGAAACCGTGTTGATGTGCGCCTTCTTCATGAGTCGGATATCTTCGCTCAGAATCTCGGGATACTCCAGCCACTGGTCCGGGTTGTAATCCCCTCCATACAGAAATCGATCAAATTTTACGCTCATGCTGCTCCCCCTTTTTACATAAATTCATTGTAATTTTTTCTTTCATTGTAACGATTCTGCATAAAAACTACAAGTGCAAACTTGCCGAATCCGCAAAAGCATGTTACTATAACCCATAATGTTTTAAATTATCACAAGAGGAGACCATAGATGAAAAAGAAAAAAGTTTTACTGATCCTCGCGCTGGCAGCCGGAGTTGCGGCGTTTGCCGGGTGCCAGTCAACAGACAGCACCGATACAGCCGCATCGGCGGAAGCCGAAGCGGATTCCTCCGAAGACAGCGGGGCGGAAACCGTCACCGCGGACGACATCGAGTCCACCGTCGTTCTGAACAAGACCTACTGGTCCGGCTCGACGGTCCGGGTGCGCATGCTCTTCGACGAGGAAGGAAACTGCCGCTACGGATACGTCGGGTACTACACACTCCAGACCTCGGCGGACGGCTACCCGATCGTCACCTTCGTCTACTACGCGGACACCGACGAGGATCAGATGGCCGGCGTCACTTACGCTCTGCGGGATAACGGGGACGGCACCTGCGACAAGACGCTCTACACGGAAGGCGAGGAGCCGGACTTCGACGACGCCTCCGTGACCATGACGCTGTCGCTGTCGGAGGGAACGGACGGGATTCTCGGCAGTTCTTACTTTGACGGAGTCTACGAGGGCAGCGACGGCCGCAACTACACTTTCACGAGCGACGGGATATTCTACGCGGAGGTCTGGCTTGAGTATGTGGCGGATGAGGACTACATCGTGATGAACGGGAGCGACTCCTCCACGA